>JANNDD010000050.1:0-8857 GCA_031387365.1 Armatimonas sp.
GCTTTTTACGGCGAGCCACGCCAATCTCAGCGCATTGGCGTACTCGCGCACGACCGTTTCGCCCGTGGCTTTTCCCAGGTTGTACCAGTGCCAGTGGCTCTGAACCTCGTTGCCAATAATAAAGCCGCCCACGCGTCCAAAACGTCCCTCGGGTTCGGTCCAGCGCTTGGCAAGAAACTGCAGGAGCCCGCGATAGAGCCGCTCGCTTTTCTCATTGCTCAGGTTAAAAGCCGAGAGCGGGTTGGCCGCACCATTCTTGTCGCACTTGGGGTGGATGAGCAAGTCCCCGTCGGCGGCATCCCGCGGGAAATAGTTCAGGAAGATCACGGTCACCAGAATGCCCGCCTGTGTAAACGCCCGCACTTCGTCGTCGTAGCGGGCCAGCGTCCCGGCAGCGAGTGGGATTTTCTCGCCATCTACGTCCATGAACTCCACGGGGCCACCGTACGGGCCGCCGATTGCGGGAAGAAGCACCTCGCGGATACTGAGATTCATTCCGACATGCTTTGCGCCCAGCGCGACGGCATCGGCGCGATCTACCACGCACTGGACACCTTTGATGCTTTTCGGCCACGGCAGAGGGTTTCTTCGCACCGTCGGATCCGTAATCTCTGTCACCCACTGTGGCGACTCGGACGCACTGACACGAAAGCGCCAGAAGAGCCGATCTCGTCCTGTCGTATCAAAACGAGGGAGCGTGAAGTTCTTTCCCGCGACACGCTCAGGCACAAGCGTCTCCCACGCCGCTGCGCCTACCCCCTGACCCTCCAGCTTGGAGGGCATTTGCTGATTGGAGCGGATAATAAACGTCAGGGACTTCGCATCGGCGCGGATGCGTGCAATCGGCGAGAGAGTATCCATGGCTGATTATACGTGACGTCGGTTATCGCCGCCCAATGAAATTGGGCGTCTGCAATGGCACTGCGTGCCGCGAAGCCCGTGCCGGGCTACAAGCTTCCCCAGCCTGGAACAGGCTTTGCGGCTGAGGGACGAAGCCATTGCAGACGCCGGTTTTCAACCGGCGGCTTGCTGCGAGAAGAAGAACTCCACGGCGGTGCGGCCCTCTTTGCCCAGATCCTGAGAGTATTCGTTGACATAGAGTCCGATATGAGCCTCAATCACGCCATCGGTGAGATCTTGTGCGTGTTGTCGGCAGAGTGCCAGGGCTTCGTCGCGGTGGGTGTCGGCCCAGGCAAGGCTCTCGCGGATCAGGGCGGCGATCGTGTTGGAGAGGTTCAGAGCGCGGCGGCAGAGAATCGCCCCGAGCGGGATGGCGTAGCCCGTCTCGTTTTCCCAGTGCTCGCCCAGATCCTGGATCAGCGTCAGGCCGTCGGCTTCGTAGGTGAAGCGTTTCTCATGGATCACCACGCCCTGTGTGCCTGGAACCGTGCGCAGCTCATCGTAGAGTGTGTCAAAGGGCAGGTAGCGCTTCTCCAGGGGCGCTTGTGCCCAGAAGTCTAGTAGGAAGTTGGCGGTGGTCTGGGCACCAGGGGCGAGAACCTCGGTGGTGGGATCGAAGGGGGCGTCGCCGTTTTTAAGGAGCAGTGGGCCACAGCCACGCCCCAGCGCTCCGCCCGAGGGGAGCAAGTCGTAGGTTTCGCGGAGCGCAGGGTAGGCGGCATAGCTGATCTTAATGACATCGAACTGCCCCGTTGGTGCGGCCTCATTGGCTGCCTGCACATCCAGGAAAGTGGGTGAGAAGCACAGCTCGGGATGCGTCACTTTTCCCAGCAGAATACCCGCGAAGATATACACATCATTTGGGCACGGCGAGATACAGAGTGCCAGAGTCATAGAATCCATAAAATCAACCTCAATGAGCCTTTTGCATGAATGGTTATCCGCCCACTGAAAGGGGGCGTCTGGGGGCCTTCGGCCAAAAAGTCGCTCCGCGACTACCGAGTTCTAAGTTCTCAGTCGCGGAGCGACTTCGTAGCCGAGGAATGAGGCTCTTAGACGCCGATTTCAATCGGTGGTTGTCGGCAGGGGAAGGAGTCGTCACAAAATCAACGTTCATCAACATTCATTTCGAGGGTTTTCACTGGGTGAAGCAAGAACTGTGGGTTGAACTTACGGTCGCAGCGAGCGCATGAGCTGCGCGTGAGGCGCTTGCGGCGGTAGACGCGGGTGTGGCAGCCGGGGCACTCGTAGGCATAGCGCCACCAGCCGTAGGTGCCCCGGTCTTTGGGGGGGAGGGCTTTCTTACGATCCGGCGGGCAGCCCAGCCTCTCGGCCAGCGCCCAGAACGCCGCCGAGTGGTTCGGATGCACCAAGTGCGCCACTTCATGCCGGAACGTGATCAGGGTCTCGTCCCAGCCGTGATCTAAGAAGGCCTGCCAGGAGACCACAATGCGTCTCTTCTGCGGCTGGCAGTAGCCCCCGTACTTCTTGCGCGTCGAGACCAGAAGCTCACTCAGGCGCAGTGTGCCTGCGAAGTGCGCCTCATTTAGCCGATGGAACTCCTCCCACAGCGCGGTTTCTATTTCGTGACGTTCGGTCATCGTACAAACAACTATTCTACCTTCCCGGGAACGGATTGGGTACACTGGGGTTAGACATTGTGAAAAAGGGTACAGAAGTCAGATGGCCTACGCAGGGTTTCGAGAGTTCTTAGAGAAGCTGGAAAAAGAGGGTGAGCTTAAACGCATCAAGACACCCGTGGATCCCGTGCTGGAAATCACGGAGATCGCGGATCGTGTGGTGCGTGCCGGTGGCCCGGCGCTGCTCTTTGAGAACCCTAAAGGCAGCAACGTTCCGCTGGCCATCGGGGTTTTTGCCACACGCAAGCGCATGAGCATGGCGCTGGGCGTCGGGGATATTGAGGAGATTGCCAAAGAGATCGAGGAATGGACCAAGCTGCCGTCCAGTATGCCCAGTGGGCTTCTCGCTAAAGCCGCGCTCCTGCCGCAGATAGGCGAGCTCGCCAAGAATACCGCGCCGAAGATCGTGAGCCATGGGCAGTGCCAGGAAGTGGTCAAGACGGGCGATGAGATTCGGCTCTCGGACTTTCCGATTCTGAAGTGCTGGCCGCTGGATGGAGGGCGCTTTATTACCCTGCCGCTCGTCTTTACCAAGAGCATAGACGGCAAGCGCAATGTGGGGATGTACCGCGTTCAGGTCTATGATGAGAAAACCTGTGGGATGCACTGGCAGCGCCACAAAGTCGGTAATCGGCACCACGGCGAGTACGAGTCGCAGGGCCGAAATATCCCCGTGGCCGTCGCTTTAGGCGGCGATCCCGCGCTGACCTACGCCGCCACCGCGCCACTGCCGGACATGATTGACGAGATGGTCTTTGCGGGGTTTCTGCGTAAGAGGCCCGTGGAACTGGTGAGGTGCAAGACCCAGGACATCGAGGTGCCCGCCGACGCCGAGATTGTCTTAGAGGGCTATGTCCCGGCGAATGAGCGCCGCACCGAGGGCCCCTTTGGCGACCACACGGGCTTCTACACACTCGAAGACGAGTACCCCGTCTTTCATGTCACGGCGATCACACACCGGAAAAATCCCGTCTATCCTACCACCATTGTGGGCCGCCCCCCGATTGAGGACGAGTGGCTGGGGAAAACCACCGAGCGCTTATTTCTGCCGCTCGTGCGGCTCTTTATCCCCGAGATCATTGATTACAATCTCCCCCCCGAGGCGTGTTTTCACAATCTCTGCATTATTAAGATCAAGAAGCGCTACCCGGGTCAGGCGCAAAAAGTCATGAACGCGATCTGGGGGCTCGGGCAGATGATGTTTACCAAAGTGATTATTGTGGTAGACGAGTGGGTGGATGTCCAGAACCTAAAAGAAGTGCTCTGGGTGACGACAAACAATATTGATCCTGAGCGTGACACACTCTTTACCCGAGGCCCGATTGATGTGCTGGATCATGCCAGCCGCCAGATGGGCTTTGGCTCAAAAATGGGCATTGACGCAACCCAAAAGCTCCCCGAAGAGGGCTTCACCCGCCCCTGGCCGCCCGTCATCGAGATGGATGCGAGTGTCAAGAAGCGGGTGGATACCCTCTGGAGCCAGCTCGGACTCTAGAAGTTCGCTGTGAGCGTCCCGTTGAGAGTAGCACCGCCGGAGTTCGGGGTGCTGGTGGGATAGGCCCCATTTGCGACGACAACCACGTTCTCTAGTGAGACGGTGATCGAGTTGCTGGTCATGGCAGTAATCCGTAGCGTCCCGCCGCTTGGTTTGAAGTAGAGGGCGCTGTTGAGACCAAGCTGCCGACTGATACTGATCCGAACGGGGTAGCCGGGCGAGGTCGTACCTAGGTTGTTGAAGAAATCCCCAGCACGGAAGGGAATGCTAGGAGTGCTGGAATCAATGAGATTGAACTCAACCAAGGTGTTGGGATAGGTACCGAACGAACCCTGGCCCATGGTGAAGTTGATGTAGGTATCGCCGCCGCGCTGTCCACCGATCTTGCCCAGAGCCAGCGGGCCCGTGGGGAAGTCACCGGTGCGATTGGTGACGGTTAACGTGCCGTTGGTCGGAACGGGTGTCGGGCTTGGTGTGGGGACGGGGGTGGGGGTGGGCACCGGAGTCGGTGCGGGGGTAGGTGTGGTACCGGGCGAGGGCAGCACCACGGGGGAGTCGGAGCGACGGAATGACAGATTGGGCTGAGCGACTCCGTTCGCGGTGATATGAAGTGTCCCCAGGCTGTTATCGGCAGGTAGGATACCCGTCACGTGAATGTCGTACGCAAGAAGGGTGCTTGGATCGGTGTAGATGCCACTCAGATTCACCGCTCCGGTGTCCGGGTCAAAAGTCCCCGAGAGCGTGATACCTGTCAAGGGAATCGTAAGAGGCCACTCGACGCGGGATTTCTTGAGGGCTGCCCGAGTGACGGAGAAAACACCCGTGGCACTGTAGGAGGCGTTTGTGGTGATGGAGAGCGTGTTGGACGCGCCGCCGGGCTGGGTGATGGCCTCGGAGACAAAGCTGCGGTTGGCGAAGACGCTAGCGGGTGTGACGACGCCTGCGCTACAGCCGGGGGCGACCATAAGCCCGATGCTGGCGAAGAGCAGACCGCCTGCCGTGATAAGCCGTTTGGCTTGAGGACGAGAGAGTTTCATAAGGAACCTACCTTTCATGGCACCAGTATAGCTGCTTATCGTTACAGCCAGCGTTACAACTTTCTCCTCTTTTCTCCTCATCTCCGGGTAAACTGGAAAAACTATGGCAAGAAAACGAAACACGGGCCTGCCGCCCGGAGCCTGGCGCGTGGAGGAGGCGATCTGGGGAGAGCACCAGCGCGTCCGGCTTATCACGGGCTTGCCGAGCATTGTGGACGATCAGGAGCGGGTGCGCTCGATCCATGCCGTGTCGTTTCTCGCGGATGGACGTGTGGTGCTTGCGGAGAACAAAGACGGTAGCTTCACGTTTCCCGGCGGACGGCTGGAGGGTGGGGAGACACAGCACCAGGCACTGACACGCGAGCTCTGGGAGGAGGTGCGCATGCGCCTTGCCCCGGGCTACAAGTCCCTTGCCGCGACTCGGATCGAGTTTCTCAACCGTGTTCCTGGTCGTGTCTACCGCGTGCATCCCACCTATCTGCTCTGGGTCTCGGGGCAAGTTGCGGAGCTCTCCGACGAGCCGCACCATGATCCCGCTGATAGTGTGGTGGGGCGACGGCTCTGCACTGCCGAAGAGGCCCTCACGCTCCTGCCCGAGCTAGAGCGGCGCGTCTTCGAAACTTATCTGGGGCGTCTGCCGGAGCCCACCGGAGTGATCCGTGAGCTCGTCGTTGAGGGCGATAGCGATGAGGACGCTGAGTGAGGCGACTCGTCGTAGCAATCACCGGAGCGAGTGGCGCTCTCTATGCCCAGCGCTTTCTGATGCAGGCCGCGCACCACTACGAGGAGATCTATTTAATGCTCTCGTCGAACGCCGCCTCCGTGCTCAAGACTGAGCTGGGGTTAGAGCTCGATGCCTACTTGCTCGATCCGAAAATCACGCTCTGTGAGAAACGCAACTTCTTCACGCCACCCGCATCGGGGAGCTTCCGCCACGACGGTATGGTGATTGTCCCGTGCTCCATGGGAACGGCGGGGCGGATCGCAAACGGCATTAGCGACGATCTCACCACACGCGCCGCCGATGTCTGCCTTAAAGAGCGCCGCAAGCTGATTCTTGTCCCCCGCGAGATGCCCTGGAATCTCATCCATCTGCGCAATATGACCCAGCTCGCCGAAGCCGGAGCCACGATTCTGCCCGCCAGCCCCGCTTTCTACCACGAGCCTAAAACCATTGAAGACTTGGTGGATACGGTTGTCGCCCGGATTTTGCAAAACCTCGGCATCGAACAAACGCTTGTCGGGGAATGGCAAAAATAGCCCTCATGGAAATCATGGGGCAGTGGGGCGCTTCGCGCCGCCTCCGTCGTACCTCCGTCGGTAAAATTCCGCCGAAGGCTAAATAATCGCCGAAGGCGCAGCGGCTTGCCCGCCCCATTGCCACATGATTTCCATGAGGGACGCAAAAATAAAATTTCCGCATTTTGTTAGATTGGGGAGAGTTCGGCCGTTATAGGGGCGGAGGAACTTCATGTCTAGTTGTGTTCGGCATATCTTTTTACATTTTGTCTGGGCGACGCGAGAGCGTCAGCCTTTTGTGACCCCGGAGATCGAGCGGCGACTGTACCGAATGATGGAGGCAAAAGTGCGGGAGCTGGGGTGCATCGTGGTGGCGCTTAATGGGATGCCGGATCACGTGCACTTGCTTGTTCAGATGTCCACCACCATCACGCCTGCGGATTTGATGCAGAAAGTCAAAGGTGCCTCATCGGGCTTTGCGCGTAATGTGTTGAAGCAAGGCGAGCTGTTTGCGTGGCAGCATGGTTACGGTGTTTTCAGCGTCGGGCAGGATGGAGTGGGAGCGGTCGTTGCCTACATTGCCAACCAAAAACAACACCACGCCGACCACGACGTGTGGGATAATTGGGAACATATACCTATCACCCCCGAAACGGACTTATCCGCCGAAGGCGCGGCGCGAAGCGCCCCATAGCCGGACGTTTCACCGTCCTGGAAATTAAATGGACGATTTACAAACAGCATTAAAAGAGTTTTTTGGGCATGAGGAGTTTCGCGACGGGCAGCGCGAGATTATCGAGGCGGCGGTGGCGGGGGTGGACACGCTGGCGGTCTTGCCGACGGGTGGGGGGAAGTCCGTTACTTACCAGCTACCGGGCTTGCTCTTGCCGGGTGTGACCCTGATTCTCTCGCCGCTGATTGCACTGATGAAAGACCAGGTAGAGAGCCTGCCCGAAGCGCTGCAAGGACGCGTGGCGCTGATCAACTCCTCGCTGGACTCCTCGGAGCTGGGCAGACGGCTCGCGCAGCTCAAGTCGGGGCAGTTAAAACTGATCTACGCCGCGCCGGAGCGGCTCCGCCAGCCCCCGTTTCTGCACGCACTGCGGCAAGCGGGTGTCTCGTTGGTTGTTATTGATGAGGCACACTGTATCAGCCAGTGGGGGCATGACTTTCGGCCCGACTACCGCGCCGTGGGGCGGGCCGTTCAAGAGCTGAACCCGCGCTCCGTGCTCGCTGTCACGGCCACCGCGCCGCCGGATGTGCAGCGCGACATTGAGCAGCAGCTCGGGCGCAAGCTCAAGGTTATTCTGAAGCCGACGTGGCGTGAGAACTTGTTTCTGGAGGCCCGACGGGTCAAGAGCAACGACGAGAAGCTCTTTGCCACCGTGGAGATCTGTCAGCAGTTCGATGGTGTCGGGTTAGTCTATGCATCGTCGCGGGATCGGTGCGAGGATATCTCCCGGATGCTCAAGCGCCAGGGTGTGGCGGCGGGGTTTTATCACGCGGGGCTGGAGCCCGTAGAAAGAGCGGCGGCTCAGGATCGGTTTATGAGTGGCGAGGTGCGCGTCATGGCCGCGACCGTCGCATTTGGCATGGGCGTGGACAAGTCCGACATTCGGTTTCTCTTGCACTTTAACCCCTCAAGGACGCTAGAGAACTACTATCAGGAAGCGGGCCGTGCCGGTCGTGACGGGAAGCCGTCACGCTGCGTGATGCTCTACACCTCCTCGGACATGGCGTCTGCAACCCGGCGGCTCAACGAGGACGCGCTCACGGCGGAGCGGGTGCAGAGTGTGTATCGCGCGGTGCGCAGTGTACTCGGGCGGCGGCGCTGTGCTCCCGTACGCTTCGAGGCGCTGGCAAGTGAAGTGGGCGGCGATGATGGCCTGGTACGTAGCGCCTTGCCCGTGCTGGAAGAGCTTGGTTTGATCGCCCGCCACGCCGATCTACCCCGCGCCCTGCATCTGTACAGCGAGCCGCTCAACGACGAAACCGACCCGCTGGCCGACACCTTACTCTCCGCCGGAAGTGATCCCCTACTTCAGGCAGAGGCGGCGGGCCTGCACTTGGCCGATCTGGAGCATGAGATTTTGCGTTTACAAGAGGCGGGCTTTCTCACCTACCGGGCTGCGCCCCGCGATCTCTGTTTGGAGCTGGTACCTCCCCCGGAAGATACCAAAGCTAGGCTTGAGGAGCGTCTGAAAGAGCGCGCCGAGGCCGCAGCCTACCGTGCGGCCGCGATGAAGGCCTACGGTGATGAGCCCAAGTGCCGTCACGCCCAGATCGCTCGCTACTTTGGGGATCGCTGGCCGCGCCGTACGTGTGGGATGTGCGATGTGTGCGAGAAGCCCTCCCTCCCCCGGCCCCTCCCTCCCGATAACGGGAAAGGGAGGGGAGAAAGAAGTGTGCCTACCCCCTCCCGTTATCGGGAGGGGGGCGCGAGGAACGAGCGGGGGGAGGGCCAAGGTTTGGATGCCCTGTGCCTCCTGAACGACCTCGCGAGCGGCTACTATCCGTTTCATCTGGGCAAGGCGGGCCTTATGAAA
>JANNDD010000056.1:0-8982 GCA_031387365.1 Armatimonas sp.
GTGAACGGCTGGCCGTCGAGGTCAAATGTGGCTTCCCCGTAGGCCGCACCGAAGCCGCGCCTTGGGGTAGGTTGCCAGGTCTCGAAGCCCTGTGCGGCGACGGGAAGCTCGGTGAAGGACCACTTCTGATCGCGGAAGTCCGTGGTGGGGCCAAGGCATCTAAAGAGGCGAGCGGCGCGGATCGGGGAGGTGCTGGAGAAGCTCAGTCGTGCGCCGTTGTCCTCGGGTGTCCACTGCCAGCTTAATGTGGGCCAGGGGCGGCGGGCAGCGAGCGAGCGGGTGAAGGCGGCCAGTGTGGACATCACCCGAACCCGATCTTCCAGTCCGTGGCCGGAGTTGGGGGCGTAGAGTACCCACTTGGGGCCTTTGAGGCCGTCCCAGTAGAGATTTAGCGCATCCTGTGCCCAGTACCGGTCGTTGGTGCCGAGCTGGAGCAGCTTGGGCAGGGTCAGCCGGTCGCGGTAGGAGTAGGGGTCTTCCAGATCCATCAGGCGCTTGCCCGGCGGGGTGAGCAGTAGCTTATCGAAGCCCGTGCGGACGTAGTCCTCGATCTCCTCGCTGGGCTTGCCGCCGAGCATATCGAGCTGGTGGGGAATCTGCTCGGCCACTTTCAGGACATCAATCACCTGCGGCGCGATCCCGACCACCCGCTTATCGCCACTTGCGCCCACAAGCCAGGTTGTCCAGCCGCGCTTGCTTGCGCCAAAGACCATAAAGCGCTGGAGTTTATTTTTTGTCTGCTGCTGGAGCGCATCGAGAGTCTTGAGCACGGCTTTTGCCATCGGGAAGTGCAGTGGCCAGCTCTCGTCGCCCGTTTCGAGATATTTCTGCCAGGTGTAGGCGATGAGTGCGTCTTCGTAGAGCCCGCCGTAGAGTGGCTGCATCGGGTTGTTGAACATGGTCGCCACCGTGCACCCCGAGTCGCGGGCGAGCTGGATGTTCATGGCTTCGTCGCGGTCGCCGCCATTACCACCCGTGTTGCGCACGGCGCAAAAGTCCGGGTAGCGCAGCTTATCGGGGCGACAGACCTGCACGCGATGTTCCCAAACATTGCCCTGCCAGGTCTGCGAGATAAGCTTCAGCTCCTCGATAAGCACATCGCCCACGCGCTTCTCGCTCTTTTTCTCCCAGCGAAACGCGGGTTCAGGGCGAGCTAAATAGGCATCCAAGCCATTGAAGAGAGAGGAGACAGACAGCAGTGTTCGTTTCATGCAGAGATTATAGCGTATCCACCCATGCGACGTGGACGGAGTAAAACCAAAATGAGCCAGCCCGGAGAGGGCTGGCTCGCGTTGTTTTGTTTAGCGCAGCTCGGGGCTGGGCGGGAGGACGTTGTCGAAGCTCAGAGTGGTGTGGATCCCGGGGTTGTAGTTGCTGAAGGAGCGAACCAAGCGCTGGTTGGTGCCACCGGGCATTCCCACAAATGGGGAGCTGTACGAGGGACGACCATTCTTATCGAAGGAGACAATGCGGCCCCTGTCGTTGGCGACCAGCATTCCGGCTTCGTCAATATCAATACCGACAGGGAAACTTGCTCCTTGAAGCGTGGTCTTGCGGGTGGTGACACCGCGCTCACCCCAGCTGAAGCTGTAGATGTCCACGGAGCCATCGCAGAGCAGCGAGACTTCATCCGTCACGGGGTTGCTGACCAGCTCCAGCCTGTAGGGAGTCGCCAGAGTAATACCCAGACGGTCGGTGCGCAGGGGCTTGAGGTTGGCATCGAACTGGATCATCACCTTGCTGGCACGATCAAATGCATAGAGGATTCCCCGCTTTTCCGAGAAGGCAATCGCCGGAATCGAGAGCCCCATGGGCAGGGTGAAGACCTTTGCGGCGGAACCATCGCGGCTAAAGCAGGTGATCTGCCCGGCTTGGAGAACATAGAGCTTGCGCTCAGGCCCTCCGATCACCAAGCGCTGCGGCTTGCTCAGGGTCGGCAGCCCGGTCTCTGTGCGCTGAACTGCTGGTAGCACACGGGACTCGCCGGTGTGGAGATCGAGCTCGTAGAGGCTATCGCTTCCCTCAATCAGATAGGGGGTCTTCACATCAATCGGATCGTAGGCGATATCCATGATGCTACCACCGGTCAGCGAGCGGTAGGTACGCACGGGCTGGTTGGTCTCGGCATTGAAGACAGAGATCGGCGTCAGGATCTGGATCACCGGTCCTTGCGAGACAAGACCTTGTTTGGGCTTGATCACCATTGCGCCATCAATGTAGCCACTCGCGTAGTTCTTGATGCGGCTCTGGGTACGCTGCCAAACCTGGTCAACATTGTTCGCATCGGTGTAGCCGTACTTGCCGGGGACATCTTCTACATCGTAGGAATCCAGCGCAAAGGCGGACTGTGCAAAGAGATTCGCGGAGTCGTTGGCGGGATCGAGGATGCCTACTGTTGCTGGGCTAAACAGCCCGACACTCGATGCCTGTCCTAGGGTCACAAAGTGCCCGCCTTTTCGGACATGGGGCTGGTTCATGTCCTTGTTGGTGTACCAGCCTACTCCAAGAGTCACTATCCGCCCTTGTACCGCCATGATTGCTAGGTCGCTAAAGAGCGGGGAGTAGTTTTTGTCGGCATAGAGCAGATCCACCCCAAACTTGGCGGGGTCGAGGTAGAGCTTAGTGGCAGCAAGCGCTGCATTGCCTCCGGTCCCTTTAATTGGGTCGGTGCTCATCTGGTTACCGAAAATCTGGAGACTACTGGTCATTAGATTGTAGACATTAAGGCTATTCGACTGCCAGTTCGCCACTCCTGGGAAGACATTGGAGTAGCCGTGTCCGGCGATATAGCCCAGCATGTTCATACAGGCAGTGGGGACGCAGTACATCGCACCTTGATTTGGTAAACCTAAAATACTGCCCATTGCATTTCTTCGCTGATCTAGATCCAGCATATTTGCAGCTTTGTAGCCGAAATCCCCGTATTGGTAGTAGGCGTAGTCGCCAACATCGGCTCGTGTGCTTTTGGCTAGAAGTAAACTCGCTCCCGCTAGTGCAGAAATACCCAGTAGTGTCATCCATCGTTGTCGCATCGTGTTTTTCCTATTCTTTTGGTCTTCATTTTGAAGAACTGAGCCTAGGATAACGTCTGGGTGTGGACGGAAAAGTGGACAGGAGCTGAGTGGTTGCGTGGTCGGCGTTTTTTTATTCGTGGACGGTGTGCGTCTCTACCCCATGCCGAGCTGAACCGCTGCTTCGTCGGTGAGGGCGTGGCCGAGCTCGTACTCGCGCTCAAAGCTAGCAGAGCCAAGGCGCTCCGCCAAAAGCTCAAGGTCATCGTCGTGGAACTGGCGCTCTAAAAACGCGAGTGCTCCGTTCATACCCGCCCGGAGCCGATCCGCCACGCCGTAGAGGCGTGCGGAGCGCACGAGATTTTCTTCCCGAAGTGCCAGGTGAGCCAGCCCGACAAAGCTATCCACAATAAAGCGGCCATGGCGCAGTGCCAGGCTCTGGGTTAAGCGCTTGCGTGCCTCGTCGTAGTTTCCCCAGGCAAGTGCCACGAGCCCCAGATTATTTAAAGACATCACAATCCCACGCTGGTCGCCCAGCCCTTGATTGAGCTCCAGGCTCTCGTCCACTAGCGCCTGCGCTGCCGCGTAGCTGCCCAGCGCCAGCTCGATCCGCCCTAGGTCATTGAGTGAGGACGCGATTCCTGCCGTCATTCCTAGCTCCCGGTCAATCACTAGCGCCTGCTCGATCAAAAGCCGTGCTTGTTTATAGTCTCCCTGCTCCGTGAAGACATTGCCTAAGTTATTGAGATCGTTCGCCTCCAGATAGCGGTCCCCAAGCTCCCGGCAGAGAGCCAGCGACTCGCTGTAGAGCGCCAGAGCACGCTCGTTGTCGCCTTGTTCGTTGGCGATCATTCCCAGGTTGTGCAGTGCCCGCGAGATCCCTCTTGTCTCTCCAAGCTCCCGGCAGAGCACTAGGCTTTCCTCATAGAGTGCCCGGGCACGCTCGTAGTCGCCCTGGTCAAGAAGAACCGTCGCTAAGTTATTGAGAATACTAGCGCTCCCTCGCAGGTCTCCCAGCGTACGGCGCAGCACAAGGCACTCCTCAAAGTAGGCAACGGCGACGAGATAGTCTCCCTGACTTCGGGCGAGGTTCCCCGCTCCCATCAGTGCGCGTGCGCGGGTTGCAGTTCCCTGGGGGGCATCTGTGCGGGTGAGCGCCTCGCTGAGATGCTCTCGTCCCTCGCTCCAGTGCCCTCGCAAGTACCAGTAGCGGAAGAGCGCGGTGCAGAGCTCCAGATGACGCTCCCCCACGCTCCAGGCAATGGCCTGCCGCAGGTTATTATGCTCCGCATCAAGCGCCACCAGCCAGTGTGTCTGCTCTGACCCCACTAAGTTCGCTTCCGCCTCGCTGGCAAGCTGCGTGTACCAGCTCTGGTAGCGCTCTAGCAGCTCTGGTAGCTCCTCGGCCGCTTGTTTTAAGCGGCTGTACTCACGGATTGTCTCCAGCATTCGGTAGCGTGTCTGTCCCTCGGCGCTCTCTTCTGTGAGGATCAGCGACTTATCCACAAGCTGCTCCAGCAGATCCAGAATCGCATCGGCGACCAGTGCCGCATGATCCGCGCAGATTTCCTCGGCAGCCTCCAACGAGAAACTATCTCGAAACACAGCCAAACGCGCGAGCAGGAGCTGTTCTGGTGCGGGCAGAATATCGTAGCTCCAGTCAATCAGGGCGCGTAGGGTTTGCTGGCGTGGCAGAGCGTTACGGCTCCCTCCGGTTAACAGCCGAAAACGGTCCTCCAGACGCAGGGCGATCTGCTCGACACTGAGAGACTTAACCCGTGCCGCTGCAAGCTCAATGGCCAGAGCGATTCCGTCTAGGTGCCGACAGATCTCAATGGCGGCCTGTACCACCTGCTCCGTGATCACGAGGGCTGGCTGAACTGCGCCCGCCCGCTCAAAAAAGAGCCGTAGCGCCGCATAGCGCTCGATCAGCACCTCGGGTAGACCCTGCTGCGTCGGTACCTCCAAAACGGGGACGCGCCAGACGACTTCGCCGGTGATGCCCAGCGGTTGGCGGCTGGTAGTGAGGATCTGGAGGCTGGGGCAGTCCCGTAAAAGGCGACCCACAAACTCAGCACTGGCATCTACTAAATGCTCACAGTTATCAAGAACAAGCAAGAGTGAACGAGGGCGAAGAAACTCAACCAGCGACTCCAGCAGGGGCTGCTCTCCGGTTTCTTGGAGTCCTAGTGCGGCGGCAGTCGCCTGGGGCAGGTGCGTGGGATCGCGCACGGGAGCGAGGTCTACAAAGCAGGCACCGTCTTGCATTGCCCGAGCTTTCTGCTGCCCCCAGGCCGTTTCCAGCGCCAACCGTGTCTTGCCGATCCCACCCACCCCCGTTAGCGTTACCAGACAGGCATTGTGCAAACACTCTGTGATCGCCTCCAGCTCCCGTTCCCGCCCGATGAGCGCTGTCAGGGGGCGGGGAAGCGCGTAGAGTGCAGGGGCCTTCCGTGATACCGGAACGAGCGCTGGTGCTGCTACGGGCATCGCTGTCGCTGCCGCACGAATGCGATTGTAGAGCGCCGTCAGCTCCGCCGAGGGGCTGGCATTGCTCTCACGGAGCAGACTACTGCGGAGCGCACGGTAGACCTCTGCTGACTCCGCAGGGCTCCCTGTCTCGGCAAGTGCCTCCATGAGAAGACGGCACAGTCCCTCGCGCAGGGGCTCCCGCACCACTGCCTCGCGAAGTGTTGGGATCACCTGGGCCAGCTCTCCAGTGACTTGTTTCCGTGCCGCCAGACGCTCGACAGCAGCTAGGTAGGTCTCCCGGCGCGCTGCCTGCTCAGGATGTACCCAGTCCTCGTAGCAGCCCTCCAGCAGGGGTGCCCGGTAGAGTGCCACAGCCTTCTCCAGTGCCTCCGTGGTGTCCTGCTGAATCGCCTCGTCAAACGCGAGAACATCGGACTGCTCGGGTGTGAGCCTCAGAACCAGCGTGTGCTTCGTGGTGGACTGGAGCAGGTGCTTGGCCGTGGGACCCAGGGCGTCCCGCAGGTTCGTGAGGGAGCGCTTGAGGTTCTCCAGCCCCCGGGCTTCATCGCTCTCTGGCCAGAGCGTTCCCGCCAGCCATACTCGTGAGACATCCCGGTTGGCACGGAGGGTCAGTAAGGCGAGGATATACAGCCCGCGGCGTGAGCGAAGTGCCGACAGTGGCTCCCCATCCACCTCAACGGTTATTGATCCAAAGAGCCGAATCGTCAGCATCTCCGTCCCTCTTTCTCTCTTCGACCACGCAAATCCTTTGTTTCCGTCCACGTTTCCGTCCACTTTAGTCCGGTAGACTGGAAGGCAGAAGTGGGGAACTGTGCCCCACTCGATTCAGTCTAAGGAACCAAGCTAAATGAAACTTCAAAAAACGACCACGCGACGCACGCTTCTCAAATCCGCGCTCGGACTGGGCCTTGCCCTGGGCATCGGTGCCCGCGTCCAAGCTTTTGATAGCCCCTTTCTGACCAATGTGCCCTGGTCTGGTAAAGTAACCTCGGGAGCCCTCACGGGTAGCGTGGTGGAGCTCACGGTTGACTCTAGCGGCACGAGCGGCACTCTGACAATCGGCAACCAGTTCAATCAGCCCGTCACATTGGCCTCTAATCTCGGGATGGTGACAATCAGCAATGCAGCCGTCTCGATCACCGGATTCCCGGAGATGGCCCTCAGTTCGGTGGAGATTAATCAAGCAACCCTCAACCTGGGTGGCAACAGCGGAACGCTTTATCTATTACGAGAGAACTCTCAGGGGCTCGTTGTCCCTGATCTGGCCGATGCCAACCGGGCATCTCTTGAGATCCTGCCTCCCGATTTCTTTGGCGAGTTCATCAGTGTGAGCGGACGTGGGGGAAAGCTGAGCTTCCAGCATGATATTCCTGCCCTCAGCCAGGAGCTTCCTCGCTTCAACCTGATCACCGGTCAGCTTACTTTCAATGGTCTAAGCTTCGCCACTGTCATGACCTTTGCTCCCACCCCGGACAGAGACGGTAGCTTCCGCTTCGATCTAATCGGCGACACGGGCTATTCCGGCGGCTTGCTCTTGGTGATGAGCGGGAGTTTTCTACCTGGTGTGGAGCGTGTGAGCCTGGGCACGATGCGGGGAACCTACAAGCTCCTCGCGCCACGAAATGTCCTCACCGACTCGGGGCGCTTCGCAATGACCCACGTTTCCTAAGCACATACAGACTGCTCCCGGTTCCTTGAAATGGAGCAAGTGAGATCACACTTTTTTTAAGGAACATGCACGAGAGGGGTATGGTAAAATACCCCTCCTCATGCCACAGATCATTGTTGAGAACCTTGTCAAGCACTTCACCGTAGCCGGAGGCGGCTTTTTACGCCGCCAGAGCCGCACCGTAAAAGCGCTTGATGGCATCTCGCTGAGTGTAGAGCCGGGCGAGGTGGTCGGTTACATCGGCCCCAATGGCGCGGGCAAGTCCACCACCGTTAAAATCCTCTCCGGTATTCTCGTCCCCGACAGTGGCACCGTCACCGTGAGCGGGCGCATCCCCTGGCGTGAGCGTCAGGCTCATGTCGCTCGAATCGGGGTGGTCTTTGGGCAGCGCAGCCAGCTCTGGTGGGATCTGCCGGTATCTGAGTCGTTTATGCTACTTCGGGAGATCTACGCTGTCCCCGAGAAGCAGCACGCCACCACTCAAGCCGAGCTGGTCGAGAAGCTTGATATTGGCAGCTTTCTCACCACGCCCGTGCGCCAGCTTAGCCTGGGCCAGCGCATGCGCTGCGAGCTAGCGGCGAGCCTGCTGCACCGCCCCGAAATTCTCTTTCTAGATGAGCCCACAATCGGACTCGATGCCATTAGCAAGCTCGCCGTCCGTGAGTTTATCGGGCGGCTGGCCCGCGAGCACGGTGTCACGGTCTTGCTGACGACGCACGACATGGATGACATCGAGGCGCTTTGTTCACGAGTTTTAGTCATCGGTGGTGGCAAGATTCTTTTGGACGGCCCCCTTGAAGCGCTCCGGCAGCAAGTGACCAAAGAGCGCTGGCTGGTGATCGAGACTCACGGGCCACCCCCCCAGCCCCCGCCGGGTACCCTCTGGGTGGGGGGAGTAGAAATATTGAAGGTAGAAGGCGAGCGCATTACCCTGCGCTTCGACCCCGAGAAGACCCCCGTCGCCGAGCTGATCGCACGCCTCAGTGAGAGCGTGCCCATCCGTGATCTCTTTGTCCAGAACCCACCGATTGAAGAAATTATCGCGCGGTTCTACGGAACTCGGCCATGAGAGCCTACACCGCAATTTTCATCGCCAGGCTCAAGATGCTCTTGCAGTACCGTGCGGCGGCGTGGGCGGGCGCGGGGACGCAGCTCTTCTTCGGGGCGGCGCTGGTGGCGATGCGGCAGGCGTTCTATCACAGCGGCCATGCCATCCCGCCCCTCCCTGAGGCGCAGATGATCACTTACTCCTGGCTCACCCAGGCATTTTTCGCCCTCTCACCGTTTACCGCCAACCCCGACCCGGAAGTGCGCGCCATGATGCGCGATGGCACGGTCGCCTACGAGCTCGCCCGCCCACTGGATCTCTACACCCTCTGGTTCACCCGTAACGCCGCCAACCGCGTGGCCCCGACAATTCTGCGCTGCCTCCCGATCTTCGTCATCGGAATGGCCTTTCTGGGAATGCAGCCCCCGCCCTCGCTCGCGGCGTTCCTCGCTTTTCTACTCGCACTAATCGGAGCCGTGACGCTCATCGCTTCCTGGTGCACGCTGATCACCATCTCACTCCTCTGGACTCTCTCTGGCGACGGTATCGCACGCATCGCGCCGGGGCTGGTTGCGGTTCTCTCTGGTCAGATCCTGCCACTAGCTCTGCTCCCCGATACACTCCAGCCAACTCTGCGCTTCCTGCCCTTTATCGGCATGGTAGACGCTCCGTTCACGCTCTGGATCGGCCAGCGCCCTGTTAGCGAGCTCGGCCCCACTCTCCTGCACCAGCTTGCTTGGACGGCGGTGTTTGTGCTCGTG
>JANNDD010000104.1:0-5629 GCA_031387365.1 Armatimonas sp.
AGCGCCCACGACTCGGATGACGACATGATGAAGGGGCTGCTCCAAGGCGCGGATATCTACCTCACCAAGCCCTTCCACCCCACCGAGCTCCTCACCGCCGTCTCCCGCCTCCTGAGCGAGTAAACCCCACCCGAACCCACCCGGCTGAACCCACCCGGCCACTCGCACAGCTCGCGTCCACCCTCCCTCAGGGCAGGGAGGGTTTGGTACACTGCGATGTATGGGATGGGCAAAGCTAGACGTGGATGTTATTGCACGGGAGTGGCGTGGGTACTGGCAAACCGGTATTTCGCCGCTGGCCGGGTGGCTCCCCGAACGAGACAAGCCTTGGCGTGCAACAGTAGCTCCGCCAGCACTTCCGCAGGGGCATCTCGCGCAAGGCTGGCCGCCGTTTCGGAATCTGATCTTTGATCCGGCGTTGCGCGAAACTTTGTTGGCCGTTGTGGGCACACTGGACTCAGCGGAGCTAGAGGCCTGGTGGCTGGAGCAGCTTGCCGCTCAGCCGTTTCTGTGTGAAGTGGGCTTGCAATGCCTTGCCCAGTGCCAGAGTGAGCAGGCTCTGGCAGTGGGGCCGCTCTTACAGAATCTTTGCACGGTCAATGCCATGTCTCCTGTTGATTCTGAGCTCGGCTTGTTGCCATCGTCTAGGGCACGCAACCCGGAAAACGAGGCGGCAGTCATGGCATGGCTCCAGAGGGGAGAAGACGGGGGCTGGTGTCAGCGGGCCTTGGAGCGGCTCCGCTCACGGGAGTGGGAGCGTAATTACCAACCTAAAGTCTGGATTCCATGTAGCTCATTTCCGACTTTGGAGGAGGCTCATCACTTACTGGAGGCGCTCCGCGGTGACACATCCCCGCCGCAGGAGCTTCGTTGTCAGCTCCCCCAGAACGTGGGAGTTAAGGGCTTCGTGGAGGCAGTTCCTCTCTTGTTGGAGTGTTTGGACAGCGATGAGTTCCGTGCTGTGGGTATGGAGCTCAGCTTTGCTCTGGGGCGCATTCAGTCACCCGATGTGGTTCCGCCTATTCTGGAGCGCTTAGTGGGTGAGGCGGACGCGGAGCGGAGGAGGCACTATCTCTTTGTGCTAGAGAGCTGTACGGTGGAGAGTCAGATGCCACTTCTGAGTGGCTATCTCCCACAGATCACCGACCCCGAGGCCCGACGAAGCTTCTTCAGTATCCTGGGGCACCTTCGGTTTCCTGGACAAGTCTCTCTCTTGCTGGAGCACTTTCCAAAAGAAATCGTGATGATGGCGCGGCGTGAGATTGTCATGGCGCTGGGGGACCTTGGCTCTAAAGAGGCCATCACTATCTTGATGGCAACGCTCCAGAACAAGAAAGAAGACCCCCTTATTCTATGGGCCTGCGCTTCGGCGCTGGCGGATCTTGCTGCAACGGAGGCGATACCTCTCCTGCTGGAATGCCTTCAGACCGAGGACTATCGCCCCATTGCCACCAGTACTCTCTGCGCACTGGAGGAGCTGGCCGCCCCGGAGGCAGTGCCGGTCTTGCTGGAGTGCCTGAAGAACGAAGACGATAAAATACTCCGCGGAATCCTGAGCCGCGCTCTGGGGACGAGTGTTCAGCCAAGCCACATCCCGCTTCTGCTGGAGTGCTTGCAACAGGACGACTACCATAGGGTATCGGCCTATCTCATCAATGCTCTTGCCTGCCTTGGGAGTGCTGCTGTTGATGCGCTCTGTGCCGCACAGCCGGAGTGCCTGGAGGCAGTGTTCTACCTGATGACAACTAGCGATCCCCACAAATCTCGCCTTGAGCAAAGCCGAGCCTGGGAAGCCCGCATCTCCAACGCTTCACCCTCCCTGCCCTGAGGGAGGGTGGACGCGAGCTGTGCGAGTGGCCGGGTGGGTCTAGCCGGGTGGGTCTGGAAGGTAGGTTTTACTTATGATAAAATCATTTTTGACATCTTACTCATCGCTGAGAGATACTGTCCTAAAGCAGATGACATCTTACTCAAGATAAAAGACGTCTTACTCAATACTTTTTGCCTCGGGCGCAACAGCATCGTAGCCTTGCTCAACAGTCAAGACGAACGATCAAACGCCCAGAGACACTGACTTGAAGGGAATGATGGTATGGCTACAGGAATTAAACCCGCCGACACCGACATGGTCGAGTTCGTCCGGGTCGCTTTAGTGAACTTAGACAACGATGCCGAGCTACAGGGCCTTGTCGCGCCCTTTGGCATTGACGCCGCCTTCCGTGCCGCAGGGCTGAGCGCCCTCACCGATGCGCAGGCGAAGATCGCCACGGAGCAGGACACCGACGGGGCGCAGCTTGCGGCCACCGCGCTGGTCGTCACCCTCAAAGACGAAGTCACCAAGCACTACACCGGTCTCTCGGAGCTGGCGCGGGCAGTCTTTCGTGGACAGACGGGCAAGCTGACGCAACTCGGGATTGTCGGACGCGCTCCCACCAAAGTGGCGGACTTGCTGGAGCGGGGCAACAAGCTCTTTACCGCCGTGCAGAACCACGACGAGCTGGCGGCAGGCTTTCTCAGAGTCGGGCAGACCGCCGAGAAGCTCTCTGTGATCGAGGCCCGCTTCGGCGTGCTCGCGGCGGCAGCGGCGGAGCAGGAGCGGGCAAAAGGCGCAAGCCAGCAGGCGACGGCAGAGTCGCGGGCGGCGATCAATGCGCTGCGAGTCTGGTGGGGCAACGCCAAGCGCATCGCGCGGGTGGCCTTGCGCGGCAAGAAGCAGCTCCTAGAGAAGCTCGGCATCACCGCACGGTAGCGCCACCGGATGATCGCCGGTTGAAAACCGGCGTCAACAATGGCACTTCGTGCCGCGAAGCCCGTGCCGGGCTGGGAGATTCGGTTAGCCCGGCACGGGCTTTGCGGCGCAGCCACTGCAGATGCCCAATTCCATTGGGCAGCAAAATGTGCATACGCTATACTAGAGGGTGAAATGAGTCGTCTATCCCCTCGCGCCCTCCAGTGCGCCCCCTCTCCCACACTCGCCATCACCGCCAAAGCCAACCAGCTCAAGGCGGACGGTCACGATGTCCTCGGTTTTGGTGCCGGGGAGCCAGACTTCGACACCCCGAAGCATATCAAAGACGCTGCTATCGAGGCGCTTGCCCAAGGCAAGACCAAGTACACGCCGTCTGCGGGCATTCCCGAGCTGCGAAAAGCCATCGCCGAGAAGCTCAAGACCGACAATGATCTGGACTACGCCCCTGCCAATGTGATTGTCTCGTGTGGCGGCAAGCACACGCTCTACAATATTTTCCAGGCAATGGTCAGCGAGGGCGACGAGGTAATAATTCCCGCGCCGTACTGGGTCAGCTACCCCGAGCAAGTCAAGCTCGCCGATGGCACGCCGGTGATCCTGCAGACCACGGATGCCACGAACTTTGCGCCCACCGTCGAGCAGCTTAAGGCAGCGATCACGCCCAAGACAAAAATAGTCATCGTGAACTCACCAAGCAACCCGACCGGCGCAATGTGGCCACGTGCCACGATTGAGGCACTGGCTGAGCTGGCGATTCAGCACGATTTCTTTGTGATTTCTGATGAGATCTACGAGAAAATAGTCTACGACAACAATGAGTTTGTCTCGATTGCTGCGCTGGGACCGGAGATCAAGAAGCGCACGTTTACCGTCAATGGAATGAGCAAAGCCTACTCCATGACGGGCTGGCGGCTCGGCTATGTTGCGGCGGAGCTCGAGTATGTCAGCGCCATGAACCGCCTGCAAGACCAGAGCACGAGCAACCCGACTAGCATTGCGCAGTGGGCGGGCCTCGCAGCACTCACGGGCGATCAGAGCTTTCTGACTGAGTGGTGCACGGAGTTCGATGCCCGCCGCAAGATAATTGTCGCAGGCCTGAATGGCATTGCGGGCCTGAGCTGCCTGATGCCGGAAGGGGCTTTCTATGTCTTCCCCAAGGTCCGTGGGCTCTACGGCAAAACCACACCAGATGGGAAGCTCCTGACGAGCGGCGACGACGTGGCGGACTACTTACTGGCCACGCAAAAAGTGGCCGTGGTGCCCGGCTCCGGGTTTGGGGCCGATGACTACGTGCGCTTGAGCTATGCCACGAGCCGCGCGACTCTTGAGAAGGGCATTGCCCGAATCACCGAGGCCGTGGCGGCGCTGAAATGATCAAGCCCTCCCTCCGGTTTCCCTCCCTCCGGTTTCCCTCCCTCCCCCAGCCCCTCCCTCCCGATAACGGGCGAGGGAGGGGAGTATCCGAGTTGGGCGAACGCTGGGGGTTTATGGAGGGGAGTGTCTATCTGGAGCAAGCTCTCACCCACCGCTCGGCGGCTCCGCACCCGTACTCCAATGAGCGACTGGAGTTTTTCGGGGATGCACTTCTGAACCTCTATGTCGCTCGGCTACTAATGGACGCTCTGCCAGATGCTGCGGAGGGAGTCCTCACGCTCGCCCGGGCCAGTGTCGTGGACCGTGAGACGCAGGCCGACGCGGCGCAGGCACTGGGCATTCCTGAGCTGCTACGCATTGACACGGGTGGCAAAAAAATGGGCATTGCGCAACAAACTCGCCTGCTCTCAGGTGCCTACGAGGCCCTCGTGGGCGCACTCTACCTGGAGGCAGGCGAGGCCCATGCACTCGCCTTTGTTGAAGCCACTCTAGAGGAGCCGCTCCAGGCCGTGATTCAAAATCCAGCCACCAAGCACCCCAAGAGCCGGCTTCAGGAAGCGCTCCAGGCACAAGGGCGTAAGAAACCCGAGTACCGTACCAGCACCACCCGGCCGGATGCCGCCACCGTTTCGGTCGAGGTGCTTTGTGAGGGCCTTGTTCTGGGGCAAGGAACCGGACGGGCGCTGCGTGCGGCGGAGAAAGCAGCGGCACTAAGTGCCCTTGCTCAACTGAGTGCACTTGTCCACTTGACAGAACCCCAACCAGGAAGTATCCTGTAGGAGAGAGTGCTTTGCCAGGCAAAGAAACAAAATTTCATCCCGATGGTCGCCCGATCTTTCGTATCGTCACGAGTGCCGGGGAGGCGGAAGAGCACCTACGGGTCATCCGACAGGCGATGGAGCGCTCCACAAAGCACTCCACGCTCTCGGGGCTCTCAGGTGTACTGGCAGGTTGCTTCGCGATCGCAGCAGCAGTTCTTGCGCCTACCGACTTAGGAACACTGCACGAAAAACTGCTCTTTGTGGCACTCTGGAGCGCAACACTGGTGCTCGCACTCTTAACGGATGTAGTGCTCACTAAGCGACGGGCGGCGAAGTTTGGCAAGACGGCGTTCTCGGCGCTGGGCGTGCATCTGGCGCGCGCAGTGGCACCGGGCTTGTTAGCGGGAGCGGGAATCACCCTGTTTCATCTGATGCACCCGGAGGCACTGGGAACCTATCTCTACGGATTTTGGATTCTGTGCTACGCCGTGGCGCTTCTGGCAATCGGCATGTTTAGTCGGCGCGAAGTGTCCATCATGGGATGGGCTTTTCTGGGAGCGGGCATAATCGCCCTCCTGCTACCCGCCAACTTTATTATCGGCCCACGAGCACTGATGGCAGTGACGTTCGGCGGTTTTCATATTGTTTACGGGGCCTGGATGGGCCTCAAATACGGATGGTAAGAGAAGAAAATGGCAGCGGTTCGAAAACTTGATGCAATTGATGATGTGATCCATCAGAAGGT
>JANNDD010000136.1:0-3365 GCA_031387365.1 Armatimonas sp.
CACGATGGTGCTGGCAGGCGGCGGCGTGAAAACGGGCTTCCGCTACGGCGAGACCGACGACTACGGCTTCTACGCGGTAAAAGACAAGTGCCACGTCCACGATCTGCACGCGACGATCTTGCATCTGATGGGCATGGACCACAAGAAGCTCACCTACTTCTACGGAGGTCGCAACTACCGTCTCACGGATGTACACGGCGAGATAGCCACGGGGATCATCGCCTAGCGCTTCCCCATTGGCTTTGGCGCTTTATACGAGCGCGACGGATTCTGCGCTCTCTCCTACCAGGCAAGCCGCTCGGATACCGGCAGTCCAGTCGTCGTCGCGATTGGTAACTAGGATGCCACGTACCCCTGAGCGCCACGCAGCTTCGATATGCCGGGGATCGTCATCAAGAAGCAGCTCCTGGCCTGCACACGGCGGCCAGACAGCCTGGGGCTCCTTCCCAAAGTGCGTCAGTCCCAGCGCCTTCAGATCTTTTTCAAAGCGCTTCTGCTGACGAAGCTGGTGCTTGCGTGCTACTTTTAGCGCCCTGTCCTGAGTGACAATGTTTTGGATGGGGAGCTTGAGAAGCCAGCACCAGAGCCGCAGTTTAGGCACGCGCAGCGGGTGCTCGGTGTAGAGCGTGAGCATATGCCCTGCTTGTGACAGATCCTGGAGAAGCAGGCGGGCATCTCGCCGAAGGGAGAACAAGAACAAGAGCCTTGCAAGGCCCTGGGTACGCTCTGCGGGAAACTCGCCGTACTCAGGAACTAGGGTGCCTTCAAGATCAATGGCAATCTTCATGAATGAGTCTTTACTCTTCTCCACTTTTACTTTATAGGGTTGGAATACTATACCCCCTCCGCCTTGATTCCTAGCTCCGCCAGCGACACAAAAGCACTACGATTTAGCTCTGAGAGCGCACGCAGCAAAACATAGCGTCCCTTGCTGGGAGGGCACTTGACCTCCTGCGCCGCTTTAGTCTTCGTGAGCGTCGCTTTGACCACGGGCGCTCCCAAGCGCTCCGGTGAGTCGCTGACAAAGAACTCAAGCTCTTTAATGGCCCCGTTCCAGCTCGCGTCCTGCCGCGCTAAGCAGACAAAGGCCGTGATGGTATAGGGTGCCCCTAGATCAATCAGCAGCTCATGGGGTGGGGGAGCCACGCCACCGGTGAACTGTGTGTGCCAGAGCATGTTTGGGTCGCCATCAAGGGCATTGCGCCCGAACTTCTGGTTGTCTCCATTCTCGCTGCTTACCCGCACCAGCTTCCAGTCTTTACTGGAGAGCAGTCCCGGCACGGGCCAGTTCGTGTTCTTTTCGACGGGTTTATTGCCAAACTTGGCGGCACGGTCTCGCGCGTGTAGATCTGTTCGGCTGTAGGTACCAACACGTGCGGGCGTATGCGCTTGCGCCGCAAGCGCACGGAGTCGAGCGAGAATCTCGGGCTTATCCTCGGCGTGGTTGTGTACCTCGCTCACATCGGATTTCAGGTCGTAGAGCTCCCATGGAGCGCTCTTTCCGGGCTGGACTGCTTTCCAGTCGCCCTGCCGGATCGCGGTCTTCCCTGCGATCTCCCAGTAGAGAAACTCGTGTGGCTTTTGTGGCTTTCCAAGCAGCTCCGGCAGAAAGCTGAGACCATCGGTGTCTTTGGGAGCAGTCGCGTCGGCGAGCTCGGCGAGCGTGGGCAACACATCAGGGAAGTACCAGAGGTGCTCACTGGTGCGGCCCCGCGCGAGCTTGCCGGGCCACCAAGCCAACGCGGGGATCCGCAAGCCCCCTTCATAGAGCTGGCCCTTGATGCCCCGGAACTCGACTCCTGTCCTGGGGTTCTTATTGGCGCTGTGCACCCCGCGCGGCGCGTCTTTTGTCACGAAATAATCGTTGCCACCATTATCGCCGCTAAACAAGAAAAGCGTATTTTTATCGAGCTTCAGCTCTTTGAGCAACGCCATGAGCTCCCCGACTTGGCGATCAATCATCGTCACCATCGCGGCGTAGCGCCGGGCGGGCTCGGGCCAGGGCTTGTCTTTGTAGAGCGCCCACGCCAGATCCGTATCCGGGATATCGAAAAGTCCGTGGGGCGGTGTGAAGGGCATGTAGGCGAAGAACGGCTTATTTTTGTTCTCACGGATAAACTTTACGGCCTCGTCGAAGATGGCGTAGTGCGCGTAGGTCTTGCCGTTGCTGCCGCCCTGGTTGCCCGGAAGCGGCACCTCCTCACTGTTGCGCACAAGATAGGGCGTGTAGTAGGAGTGGGCATGAACCTGGTCATAGTAGCCAAAGAACACATCAAAACCATGCTTCTCGGGAACTCCGGTCGAGCCACGCCCACCGTTGCCCCACTTACCAAAGCCGCCCGTGGCGTAGCCCTGTGTCTTGAGCACGGAGGCAATAGTGACTTCCTCAGCCCGTAGCGGTGTCCCACCATCGTTGTCACGCACACTGGTGTGGCCGCTATGCTTACCAGTCAGAAAGCAGCAGCGCGTGGGCGCACAGACCGCGGAGCCCGCGTAGCAGTTGGTAAAGCGCACACCCTCCGCAGCGAGCTTGTCAAGATTCGGCGTCCTGATATTCGGGTTCCCCATAAAACCCGGCTCAAAGTAGCCCAGCTCGTCGGCCATGAGGTAAATAATATTAGGCTTTTTTTGCATTAGTTTTTTGTTGCGGTGTAGGTATAGACCACGCTGCCGTGGATATCACGGTGCTCAAAGAGAAGCGTGCCGGGCTTGACGCTCACGGAGAGAAAGCCACCCTTGACGCGGTGGAACTTGTGGTAGCGCTTGTCCTCGCCGGGCGTGCCCGCCGCGTGCTCGTCGCTAGCGGCCCCGACGGAGAACTCATTCAGGCCGGTCTCGGGGTGCACGGAGTGGTACTGCCAGTGCCGGTCGCCGCAGATCACGAAGAAGTTACCAGGGACATTTGCCTTGAACCAAGCGCGTAGCTCATCGCCCTCGTGCTGGAAACCGGCGTTGCTGTGGTTGTCGTTCTTCTTGGCGCGGTCCGGCCCCACCAGCGGGGTTGGGGAGATGAGAAGCTTCCAGGTCGCATCGCTGGCTTTCAGGGTGCGCTTCAGCCACTCTTTCTGCGCCTTGCCGAGAATCGTCTTCTCTGGGCCGTCCGTCATCGTGTTGGGCGAGCGAAAGTCGCGGCCCTCGGTGAGCCAGATTTGAAGATCTCGGCCCCAGCGAAACGTCCGGTAGCTTGGGCCACTGGTGAGCGGCGCTTGCTGGCGGAAGATGCGCTGGCCCTCGGCAAACGTAAAGCTCCCCATGGTCTTGCTCGGCCAGGAGTCGTCGTTGAGGGTGTCGTGGTCGTCCTTGAGCCAGTACGTCCCCACACTTTTATTGAACGCGAGCAGGCGTGGCAGGCTGAACATGCGCTC
>JANNDD010000173.1:0-12407 GCA_031387365.1 Armatimonas sp.
CCGATGTCCAGAACCTGCCTCTCCCCGCCGCTTTTATTTACCTCTCCCCGCTCGACTGCTCGCGACCTGGGCACCCTCTGGGTACGGCTGATCGCTCGTTCCTCGCTGCGAAGAGGGTAAGACGCGCCGCTGGTCTCGTCACTGTAACTGACTTCCTTCGCGAAGCCGGAGGGAGTGGCGAGCCCTAGCGAGCCGAGGGAGGTAAATAAAAACGCCAGTGCCACCTCCACCAAGTGCTCCGTCTCCGGGCGGGGGATCAGCACGGCGGGGGTGACGTGAAAGCTGAGGCCGTAGAACCCGCGCTCCCCGAGAATATAGGTCAGCGGCTCACGGTTGGCGCGGCGCAGTAGAAAAGGCTCCAAGAGCGCCGCATCCAGCTCCACCTCGGAGCGCAGAAGGAGCTGCTCACGCGTCAGGCCAAAAGCGTGTTGAACCAGAATCCGCGCCTCGCTACGGGCTTCGGTGGCGGGGATTCCGGCAGCAGTCAGACGGGTCGTAGCGTCGGTAAGAAGAGTGGAGAGCGTCACGGTGGGCATTTTACCCCCCATCCCCGCCCGGTGGGAGTTAGGGAGGTAAAATACGCCACGATGACACAGACAGTAGCGGTGCGCTGGGGACGAACACTGGGGCTTGCCCTGCCACTGATCGTGCTGAATACGGGCTGGATCGCGAACTCCGAGATGCGCACGAAAGTCACGGAGATCACGATCACGACTCTGTTTATCGGCGTGGCGTTCTTGCTCTTTTTACTCAGTATCGGCAATGCACTGTTGCGAAAGCTTGCTCCAAAAGCCGCACTGCGCCCAGCGGAGCTGTTTGCGGTCTATGTGATGCTCTCGCTCAGCTCATCGGTAGCGGGGATTGGCAATTTAGGCTTCTTCACGCCCTTTCTGACCAATGCCTGGCGCTACGGCCCGGAGCGCGGTTGGGAGAAGTTTCTCCCCTACCTTCCGTCTGCGCTGCTTGGCCCACGCGACCCGGCGCGGCTGAAAGACTTCTACGAGGGACACACCAGCTTCTTCACCCGAGATGCCCTGATGGCCTGGGGACCCGCTCTGGCGTTCTGGGGCGTGTTTTTATTCCTGCTCTTCGCCACACTGCTCTGCCTAGCCTACGCCCTGCGCCAGCGCTGGGCGGATCAGGAGCACTTGACCTTTCCTGTGGTCGCACTGCCGCTGGAGCTCTGCCGGGAGGGCGTGCCGCTCTTTCGGAATAAGTTGTTTTGGGCGGGGTTTGCGCTCCCGGCGTTTTTCTATACCCTCAATACGCTCGCCGGGATGTACCCAAGCCTGCCGTCACTGCCGTTTAACAAACCTGTTGACCTGATGGCACTCAACGCCCCGCCGTTTAGTGGCTTTGGGATGGTGGTCGCGCTGATTCATCCGTCGGGGATTGGCTTTGGGTTTCTGATCAACGCCGACATGCTCTTCTCACTTTGGGTGTTTCATGCGGCCAAGAAGCTGCTGAACTTCTGGGGCGTGACCCAAAACTGGCGCGATCTGGGCACGGACACGCAAAACGAGCACCCGGATCAGTTCCCGTTTATCCAGTTTCAGTCCTGGGGCGCGTGGCTCGTGGTCTGCGTTGCCGCGCTCTTTGCCGCCCGGCGCTACTTCGCGACGCTCCCGCAGCAGCCCGGCGCACGAATCGCACTCACAGGTGCGGCCGTCGGGTTTCTGGCGATCTGGATAATGCTGCTGATTGCCGGTGCGCCGTGGTGGCTGCCGTTGGTCTTGCTCACCATCTACATTCTGCTCCAGCTCGCGCTCACCCGCCTCTGTGCCGAGACCGCGGTGCTCTCGCCGCTACTGAACTGGGTGGATCCGCAGGGCATGATCACGACGCTGGCCGGAACCGCCGCACTCTCCCCGACCGATCTCTCGTATCTGGCGACCCTCTCGTGGTTCAACCTGGACTACCGCGCCGCCGTGATGCCCCAGGCGCTCCAAGGGTTTGTCGGGATGCGCCGCTCCCACTCGCCGCTACGCCCCTTTGCCCTCGCCTGCCTGCTCGCACTCGCCGTCGCCATTATCAGCGCCCTTCTCTGGGACATGCAGTTCTACCACGTGAACGGTGCGGCAACAGCGAATGTCAATAACTACCGCCCCAACATGGGAAACTCCCCGTGGGCGCAGCTCTCCGGCTGGTGGGCCCGCAACCGCGCCCCGGACTCCCACGCCTGGCTCGGCGCTGCTTTTGGTGCGGCCACAACGCTGCTTCTGAGCTTTCTCCGTACCCGCTTTATGGGCTTCCCCCTCACGCCGTCGGCCTATGTCCTCAACCTCACCTGGGCCAACGAGCTTTTCTGGCTCGATCTGTTCATCGCCTGGGCGCTCAAAGCGGGCGTCCTGCGCTACGGGGGCATCAAACTCTACCGCACCGCCCTCCCCTTCTTCCTCGGCCTCATCCTCGGCGACTTTGTCACCGGCGCGTTCTGGTCATTGGTCGGGCTTGGGCTGGGGGCAGAAATTTACCGCACTTTTCCAAACTGATATGACTAAATTTGATCCCTTTGCCGAATTTGAAAAGCTCCTCGCTGATTTTACTAACTTCCAACAAATATCAGTAATTATTGCAGGAGATTTATTTGTCAACCTCGCCTACGTTGGTTTTACCCAATACGCGCCTATTGAGCACTGGGGAGTGGAGCAGCTAACCCAGCCTGCGTGATGATGAACGCGCTCTCCCGCCCGCCGGTTGAAAACGGCGTCTGAGGGCGCAAGCGCCAAAAAGTCGCTCCACGACTGCCGATTCTCGAATAGATTTAATCGCGGAGCGATTTCTCAGCCGAAGGCTCATAGACGCCGTTTTCAACCGGCGGGCGGATGCCGATTTCAACCGGCGGTCAGATTCAGCGGATCGTGCTCAGGTATAGTATGCCCATGAAAAAGCTTCTGACGACATTGACCTGTGCGCTACTTCTGGCGGCGCCTTCGGTTCTCGCTCAAGATAGCGCTTGGCCGCAGTTTCGTGGCCCCAATGCCAACCCGATAGGCACGAGTGCACTGCTGGCGGATCGCTGGTCCAAGACACAGAACGTGGAGTGGTCGCAGACGATTCCGGGGCGCGGGTGGTCGTCGGCGATCGTGACAGGCGGCAAAGTCTTTCTGACCACGGCCACCACCGATGGCAAGTCAAAGGTGCCGCAAAAGGGAACCGAGTACAGCAATGAGTACGTCGCCGAGCTGATGAAGAAGGGGCTCAGCGAGGAAGAGGTGATGAAGAAGGTCAATGAGCGGGACTTTGAGCTGCCCGACGAAGTGACCCTCCACTACTTCCTCTACTGCCTGGATCTCAAGACCGGCACGGTGGAGTGGAAGAAAGAGTTCTACACCGGGCGGCCTCCCGGCGGACGGCACCGCAAGAACAGCTTTGTCTCTGAGACGCCGGTCACCGACGGCAAGCTTGTCTATGTCTATGTGGCCAATCTGGGGGTGTGGGCCTTTGATCTTGCGGGGAAACAGGCGTGGAAGACACCGCTTGAGGTGAACCCGATCTACTTAGAGTTTGGCACGGGAAGCTCACCGGTGCTGGCGGGTAACCAGCTCGTCTTTCTCACCGACAACCAGAAGCAGCAGTATCTTGCCGCGCTCGACAAGAACACGGGCAAGCAGCTCTGGCGCACCGACCGAGATCTCGGCCCCAAGGAGATGCACTCCGGCTGGGCGACCCCGTTTGTCTGGAAACACGCCCTCCGCACCGAGCTGGTAACCGTCGGCCCCGAGATCGCAGTGAGCTACGACCTCAGTGGCAAAGAGCTATGGCGTCTGTCAGGAATGTCCGCTGCCCCGATCCCCATGCCCTTCGCCTACGAGGGTCTGCTCTACCTCAATGGTGGACGAGGGCGGCCTCTGTTCGCGGTTCGTCCCGGAGCCAGCGGCGATATCTCGCTCCCCAAAAATCAGACCTCCAATGAGTTTGTCGCTTGGTCGCAAGCACGGGGCGGTACCTACTTGCCCTCCTCCGTGGCCTACCAGGGCGGAGTCTACTCGCTGAGTGAGACAGGAATCCTGAATCGCTTCGACGCCAAGACCGGAGTGCAGACCTACAAAGAGCGCCTCGACCCGAGCGCCAACGCCTTCACGACATCGCCTTGGGCCTACAACGGCAAGCTCTTCTGCCTGAGCGAGGAGGGCCAAACCTACGTGGTGGCGGCGGGCGAAAAGTTCAAGATGCTGCACACCAACCCGCTGGGCGAGATGGTACAGGCATCCCCGGCTCTTGTGGGGGAGCGCCTCTTGATCCGCACCGAGAGCAAGCTCTACTCCATCCGCCGCAAAAAATGAGGGCACAGGACCTTCTAAGGCTGTTATAATAGGCGAGACCACCCCCTGAATGACTTTAGAGGGTACTAGGAAAGAAGATCAAATGGCAACCTACGAGTGTGCGAAGTGTGGAATGAGTGTGAATGCGACCTGTGGAAAGTGTGACGCCCCACTGGTGAATGACAATTTAGTCCTTCCGGATGGGAAATCCGTGCAGATATCCAAGTGCCCCAATGGGCATGGAAAGATCAAGTCTCCGATGTGCTGCGGCGAGGACATGACCTGCAAAATATAAGGAGTGTCGAAGGAGTGTCGCTTGTAGAGAGATTTTCCTTGGGCATGCCCAGCGGTATCCCCAGTGGGAAATTGCCGATCTCTACAAGCTGCTCCACCAAGCCGCCATGGGAGTGGAGCATGCGCTGAGCAATGAAGCGGGTGCACCTGCGCATCTTTGTGCGGCTTGCGCTCGCCCCAGTCTTTCATGGACCTCTGCCCCCTCTCGCTCATCAGCACCGCCACTCTCGCCTCGCTCGGCCACGACCGGCGGCGCTTCCGGATGAACGTCATTGTCCAGACGGAGGGGGAAGGCTTCCCAGACAATGCCTGGCTAGATCACCAGCTGCTCGTGGGCACCCAGCTCCAGCTTGCCGTCACGATGCTAGACCCGCGCTACATCATGACCACGCTCCCTCAGCAAGAGCTTCCCAAAGATCCGAGTATTCTCCGACAAATCGTGGAACTCAATAGCCAACCGATCGGAGTGGGCAAAGCACGTCCCTGTGCGGGGGTCTATGCCAGCATCCTACAGCCCGCCCCCCTCCGACAGGGCGAGCCGGTCGTTCTGACTTATGCCGGACAAGAGACTCTGAATCTCGCTACTGCTCCGGCATGAGCCAGGCAGCTCCGGGCGGGGGATTTTTCTCGAACTCTGGCGTGATCCAGCGGGCGCGGGAGACGGGCGCTCCGGGGTTGCGGTAGGCGTAGACCACACACCAGCGCATAGGGCTCTCGGGCTGGCGTGGCGTAACGGCGTGCGCGGCGTGGGTGTGCATGAGCACCACACTACCCTCGGGCGCATCGAGTCCGACAATCTCCAGCGGCTTGCCGGTCAGAGGATGGACTTTTCCGGCCAACCAGCCAGCTCGAAGCGCGTCGTCATTGGGAGCGCTGATCTTGGGATCACGGAAGAGCTGGCTACCAGGCACAGCTTTGAGCCCACCGTCGTTCTGGCTGAAGCCGTTCACATAGAAGAAGATACGCACAAACCCTAGCTCAGACCGATCTTCGGCGTAGTCGTGGCTGTGCCAGCCGATACCCCTGTCGCCACCTGCACGGTTTAGCGCAACACAGTGGTCAAAGCGAATCTCTGGCCCCAGAGCCGCCTGCGCTAACGCAAGCATCTGGGGATGCGCGATCAGGCTCGCCAGAAACGCATTGTGCTCCGCCGAGTAGTGCCGTGGCGCGACCGGGTTGTCCTTGGCCTGCACCTCGATATCGGCGAGCGCGGCAATCAGCTGGACACGCGCCTCGGAGGTGAGCCGTCCCGCAAGAAGAACGTGGCCGTCGCTATCGAGCGTGGCTTTTTCGCTCTGGGTGAATCCGTTTTCCGTGAAGAGCATCGCAGCTATAGGATACCAAAGATTGCTTTAATTCGTGCTACAATGCGGCAAATGGCAACTCATGGTCTGAATCACGTTAACATCCGCGCCGACCGTGCGCTACTCGATGCCCTGAAAGACTTCTACTGCGACATCATCGGTTTGCACGAAGGCTTCCGCCCCCCGTTTCCTGGCTTTGGCTACTGGCTCTACGCCGAGGAGGCTACCGAGGCCGCTGTCATGCATCTCTACGAAGCAGAGCCGGGCGAGGTGCATCAAAAAGACACGCCCACCTACTTCGACCACTTCGCCTTCGACTGCACGGACTCTGCGGCGGTTGAGGCGATGCTCCAGCAGCGTGGAGTATCCTTCCACAAGACCACGATTCCGCTTACCGGCCAGCTCCAGTTTTTCGTGGTAGACCCCGCCGGAAATCGCGTCGAGCTCAACTTCGGCACCCCAGCAAGCTGAGATGGCACTTGATTTTCGTTATCCCTCGCCGGATGGTCGCTATGGCTTTCGCATCAGCTCCTGGGAAGCGCGGATGTCGCACTGGATCGAGTCCGCCGAGCTGATCGAGGTCAGCACTGAGGAGCCTATCTTCGGCTTCGCAGACACCAACTGGTCGCTAGACAACGCCATCTGGGATAGCCCAAGCGTGGTGCGCTTAACCGTGCGGAAGTACCCTGGTAACCATACGCCCCCCGACTTCACGGTCGTGCTGGACTGCGAAGCAAAGACCGTTACTGTGGATGGAGTGGCCATCGCCAAGCCCCACCTGGTTGAGTCCTACCTGAATGAGCGGGTACGACAGGGCCGTCAGAAACCCAAGAGCCACCTGCCTGGCTAGCTCCCTCCCGACTCGACCAGCACCGCAAACGCACAGGCGATCCCGGGAAGGTGGCTAAGTGAGATGAGAATCTTGCGCCCCGCGGCTTTCTCGGCGGCTTTTCCCGTGAGGGAGATGCTAGGCGCACCCGACATTGCCCGCTCGACGCAGATTTCGTTGAAGGCGACGCCGCCACCCAGGCACTTAATCACGGCTTCTTTGGCGGCAAAACGCGCGGCGATATGGGGCGCGGGGTCGGGGCGGGAGAGGCAGTAGGCCGCCTCGCTCTCGGTGAGAATACGCTTGACAAAGCGCTCAGGAAACTCCCCAAGCGCCTTGCGAATGCGCGGAACATCGGTGAGGTCCACGCCCACGGCGACGACGTTTTGCCCTCCCCCCGCTCGTTCCTCGCGACCCCCTCCCCATAAGGGGAGAGGGTAGGGGGGTGGGGGGAGGGAGGGTTCTGCCATCGCTAGTGGCTCTCTTCGGCCTCAATAAAGCGAATCGCCTCAATCGCGGCCATGCACCCCATCCCCGCCGCTGTCACCGCCTGACGGTACATCGTGTCGTAGACATCGCCCGCCGCGAAGCAGCCCTCGATGGGGGTTTTGACGCCGTCGGTAACGAGATAGCCCGCGTCGTCCATGGGAAGCTGTCCGGCAAAGAGGCTTGTGTTAGGCTGGTGACCAATCGCAACAAAGACCCCCTGCACAGCGCGTTCATTCAGCTCGTTCGTCTTAAGGTTCTTGAGCCGGATGCCCGTCACTTTCCCGGTGCCCCCATCGAGAATCTCGTCCACACCACTGTCCCAGGCGAACGTAATCTTTGGGTTCTTCAGCGCACGATCCGCCATGATCTTGCTGGCACGGAGCGTGTCGCGGCGGTGAACAACCATAACGGAGCTACACATACGCGTTAAGTACATCGCCTCCTCCATCGCCGTGTCCCCGCCGCCAATCACGGCGACATCCTTGCCACGGAAGAAAAAGCCATCACAAGTCGCACAGGCAGAGACGCCTTTATTTTGGAGCCGCTGCTCGCTCTCGATACCGATCCACTTCGCCGATGCCCCTGTGGCAATCACAAGAGTCTTCGCATGCACAGTGGTGTTGGAGCTGGTCTCGATCACGAAAGGCCGCTGTGACAGATCCACTTTGGTGATCCAGTCAATGCGTACCTCGGTGCCGACTCGGATGGCTTGCTCGCGCATGGCGTCCATGAGCTCCGGCCCCTCGATGGGATTGGCGAAGCCGGGGTAGTTCTCCACTTCCGTGGTGATCGTGAGCTGACCGCCGGGCTGGGGGCCTTCAAAGACTAAAGGTTTTAGTTCGGCACGGGCGGCGTAGATAGCAGCCGTCAGCCCCGCGGGGCCGCTGCCAATAATGACGATATCGCGTAGTTCGCTCATTGTTCCAGTTTCTGCTGAACCTGCTCCAGAGAGAGGCCCGTAATTTTTATGCTTTTGTCGCGGCTGGTCTCGCCGCCCACCAGGGTGAGCTGGCTTTTCTTGATTTTAAATGCCTCTGCCATAGTTACAGTTGCCTCCGCCATAGAGTTCCGTCACTCCCCAAAAAGTGCGCTGAGCAGAAGAAAGGTGGCGGTATTCTGCAAGAAGTGCGCAACCATTCCCGGCACAACACTCTGGCGCAGGTGACGCATGATCCCAAACGAGACACCGAGCCCTAGAATTGAGAGCCAGTCCTGCATCGGGTGCACCGAGGCAAAGATCACAGCGGAGAGCACGATACTCGGGATGCCGGAGAAGCGCCGTCGTAGACCAGTAAAGAGTGCCCCCCGGAAAAACAGCTCCTCAAAAAGGGGAGCAAAGAGCGACGCGCTGGCAAAGAGTAGCCCACGCTCCCACACCCCCGTACTACCGGTCAGAAGTGGCAAGAGCGGATTGGGCTCCGTGTTCGGATTGTTGCGAAAAAGCACTTTGGAGAGGGCTCCCAGAGCAATTGTCACGGGCAGTGTCATCGCGTAGCCCGCGATTCCGTAGGCGATATTGGTACCCAGCCGCCCCCGTGTCCAGCCGAGCTCACTCAGAGATGCCCCTCGCTTCTTCGCCTGAACAGCCACATACAGCACCGCAAGTGCACCCATCCCCGCCTGGAGCGCCACTTGCAGCGGAACCTGGGCAGGATGCAGAGAAAGCCCTGAAATCACCAGGTTCACCAGCAAGGCCCCGGCTCGGTAGATCGCCAGATAGAAGACAAAGCCATCCAGCAGATCGCCCCAGCCCAGCCGTGCCTCCTCAGGCTCAGGGACACGTCCCAGCAGATGCCACTCGCGGCGTGCGGCCACAAACCCAGCAAACAGCAGCAGCCCCAGCCCGATCACACTCAAGAAAATCCCTGCCAGCACCAAGGAAGCCATGCGCCAGAATGCGCTGTGCGCCTGGGCATCGCGGCGGGCCCTGGCAGCAGCGGCAGTGCGCGTGTCCCCCTGGGTCTGGTAGAGATCCGCCAGCACCTGGTGCGTCAGAAAGCCTAGGTGCATCGCCCTGAGCTGCGCCTCGGCACTTGCGGGAAGCGATGTCGGGGTTGGGCTGTAGAGGGCGCGCCAGAGGGGACGCTCTTTTTCCGGAAGCCTCTTGAGCAGCGCCTCATCCAGTGGCACAGGCGGCACTGTGAGCTGGCTCGCCAAAATCAGCGCTTTTCGCACAAGGGTGGGGTCGGCTTCTTTGAGCGCAAACTGGCGATATAGCCCGTGTGCTTGCCACAGCATGCCCTCATTGACGAGCTTCAGGCCGTAGTGCGTGATAAGAAGACGCTCGGCTTCGAGGGAGCCATCAAACGCCGCCCCGGAGAGCCGATACCGGGCAAGCGTAGCGCTTTTAGGGGAGCGGGGAGCGAGCCGTGGCCCCAATAGCATGCTTGCTACCAGGAGCACAAGCCAGAGATAGATTGTTTTTGGGAGCGTCTGCACGCCAGCCTACCTACTTGCCCGTCTTGAGCCGCTCCTCAGCGTCCTTGAGGTTCTTGGAGCCCGCCGGAAACTCGGGGAACTTCGCCACGACCTGCTTCCAGACTTGAACGGCATCCTCAAGCTTGTTGAGCTTGCTATAGCTATGAGCAAGCATCGTGTAGCTTGTCACTCCTACTCCACCGATCTTGATGGCTTTCTGGAAGTAAGGCACTGCGGCGGCGTAGTTCTTCGTCCGAAAGAGCTGCTGTGCCATCTCACTGTTAAGCGCACCCGGCTTCTTGGAGCGCCGCGTACCGTACTCCAGAAATGCCTCCGCGGAGGCACTCTCGCCCAGGCTCCAGAGCAGATACCCTCCCGAGCTATAGGCCTCATCGAAGCTCTGGTCCGCCTCCACACAGACGCGGCAGAGCGAGACCACACGGACGTAGTCGCCATCGTGGAAGTACCTATCGCCCGTTTCCCAGAGACCTTCTACCAAGGCATCCACCATGCCCCGTACTTGAGTCTGTGAGGGGCTTTTTTTCGGTACGGCGCTCTTGGCAGTGGGCTTTTGCGAAGGCTTCTGTGGAGCTTTTTGCATGAGGCATTGTACCAGTTATCCACAGGTTATCCACAGGCCGGAGTAAGTTATCCACAGGCAATTTCGGGTATCGTATAGGTATGAAAATCACCAAGTTGGAGACGTTTTTGATTCAGCCGCGCTGGCTGTTTCTCAAGATACACACCGATGAAGGTATTGTCGGGCTGGGAGAGCCGCTGCTCGAAGGACGTGCGGAGACTTGTGCGATGGCCATTAAGGAGCTAGAGAGCGAGCTGATCGGCCAAGACCCCACAAAAATCATCCACCACTGGCAGGCTCTCTACCGTCATGCGTTTTATCGCGGGGGCGAGATTCTCACCAGTGCGCTCTCCGGAGTCGAGCAGGCACTGTGGGATATTAAAGGGAAGGCGCTAGGTGTGCCGATCTACGAGCTTCTGGGCGGCCCGACGCGCGATAAGATCCGTGTCTACTCCCACTGTGGCCTCGGTGATGACCCCGAGCAGAGTGCGGCCAATGTGAAAGCGAAGCTAGCGCAGGGCTACACGGCAATCAAGACGGGTGTTTCAGGAGGCCGTCCACCGCGCATGATCGAGACACCAGGATTTGTAGAGCGGGTACGCGATAAGTTCGCCGCCATGCGTGAGGCAGCCGGGCCGGATGTGGATATCGCCATTGACTTCCACGGAGCCGTTCCTCCCGCCACGGCGATGCTGTTGATCAAGGCGCTGGAGCCCTACCAGCCGATGTTTATCGAGGAGCCCGTCAACTGCCAAAACGTGGACATACTAGCAGATATTGCGAGGAAAACGCATTTACCTATAGCTACAGGCGAGCGCCTTTTCACCAAGTGGGCCTTCCGCGAGGTGCTGGAAAAGCGCGCCGCGACCATCCTTCAGCCCGATATCTCCCACGCAGGGGGCATCTTTGAGCTGCGCCTGATCGCCGGAATGGCCGAGGCCTACTACGCTGGGATCGCACCGCACTGCCCGCTTGGTCCGATCGCCTTCGCCGCCAGCTTACAGCTTGATGCTAGCATCCCCAATTTCCTCATTCAAGAGCAAGTGAACATGGGTGAGGGCTATCTCAAGGAGCCGTTTGTGCCCGTGAACGGCTACGTCCCCCTTCCCACAAAACCCGGCCTGGGAATCGAGCTCGACGAAGATGCCATCGCGGAGAAACTCGGCCACGACTGGAAACCGCCGCATCTCTACGACGAAGACGGCTCGGTCTGCGATTGGTAAATATTGCACCCATGGACAAATCATGGTAGATTGATCTTCTGTGTGCGGCGCGGAGTGATCCGCGCCGTTTTCATGCCGTCTAAAATTTCCGGAGCGAGTAGAGAATAATGAAGCGAACCTTCCAACCTAAAAACCGCCGTCGCCTGCGTGTGCATGGGTTTCGTGCCCGTATGCAGACCCCCACGGGTCGCCGTGTCCTGAGCAACCGTCGCCAGCGGGGCCGACACGCCCTGACCGTTTTCGCACATAAGGACTAGTTGCCTCACAAGGGCTCGTCCAACGAGACACTGTCCGTTTTTTAAGAATATGTTGCCTCGCCCCCAGCGGCTCGTCCGTCATCGGGACTTTCAGGCGACCTACCAGCGCAGGCGTCGGGTGGATCACCTGGCGCTGACGCTTTATGTAGGGCGCAAAAGTCAAGGAACGCCGCGGTTGGGTTTTGTCGTATCAAAGAAAGTGGCTAGCAAGGCGCACGACCGCAACCGGGTCAAGCGACGCCTGCGGGCACTGAGCCTGCCGCTTTTGCCTAGGCTAGAGAGCTATGATCTGGTTGTCGTGGTGCGCTCACCCGCACTCGCTCTAGATTTTGCGGAGCTGTGCACGGTGGTGGTGCAACTTTTCCAGCAGGCAGGGGTCTTTAACCCGGCAGGAGTCATAAACGACGGTGGCGAGTGATGAAAACACGGCGCAGGCGCAAGCCCTCTACTCTGAGAGTTCTGGTCAAGCAAGTCGGACAGGTAACTGGAAGAATTCTAGTGGCCCTGATCCGAGGCTACCAGCGCGTCTCCCGCTACACGCCGCCCACCTGCCGCTTCACGCCCTCCTGCTCCGAGTACACCGCCCAAGCGATCCATGCCTATGGTCCGCTGCATGGGAGCTGGCTCGGCCTGCGACGTATCTGTCGCTGCCATCCGTTCCACCCCGGTGGCCACGATCCGGTTCCCGGCCTACCAGAAGGATAAGACTCACGTGACCATTACCCCGCGCACCCGCGCACTTGTCGCC
>JANNDD010000213.1:0-3536 GCA_031387365.1 Armatimonas sp.
AAATGTAAAGATTGCGACAAAACCTTCTCGATTAACCCAAAATCAAGAGTGGTCACTCCCGAAAAGACAGAGGCGATTCTGCGTCAACTCGAAGAGAGAACCACGATTCGAGGTATCTGCCGTGCTCTGAAATGTGGGCCGCAAACCGTCTATGCCACGTTAAAAAAAAGTGGAAGCTCTCCCCGCCTTTGAAACCAGCGTCTTACCCGCCTACAAACGAGGCGAGCAACCCAAACGTTGGGGAGACTCTGTCGAATGTGATGAAATCTGGGCTTTTGTCGGCAATAAGAAGAATCCACAGTGGGTCTGGCTATCGTGGTCGTACCAGACGACGCAAACTCTAAGTTTCGCTGTAGGTCCGCGCGACGCCGTGACGGGGCGTTTGATGTGGGAGGGTATCCCTGAGGGGTACCGTAAGAAACAGGTGTATACCGACGGCTTGAAAATCTACGATTCTCTGATTGCGTATTCTCAGCACTGGGTTGCTGAGAAAGGCAGCGGTGGCACTAATATCGCGGAAGGTTGCAACAACTACCTTCGTCACCGTGTGAGCTATCTGGTTCGTGAAAGCATGTCATTTGCTCGCAATATCGAGTGGTTTAAGCGTCGTCTCTATTTTGTTTTGTTCTCGCGAAACGAGCGAATCAAGAAATGTCATCAACATGCATAATAACAAGACCTCTTTTGGACAAGATAAGAGATCCTTCGGACAAGATAACGGGTTTGTCTTCCTGATTTGTCCATTTTACCTTCTGTTTTCCCGTCCGGAGGACGCGCCGAAGGCGTTTGTAGCGAGGGATTTTAATCCCTCGAACGGCGACGGCGCAGCAAAAACGTAATTCACAACAAATGTTTCAATCGATGGTTGAACGATTCGCTAAAAAATCTCATTGATAATATTTTTGATGGAATCGAACTTTCTAAGTTGCTTATTGGTAATTAGAGCAACTACCGTCCACTAAGGTGCAAAATTCGAAGTGAGAAATTTTTCTATGAAACGAAATACCCTGTTTTTGTCCGGTGCTGTACTGGCAGTCACTACTTCTTTGCTTACCGGTTGTGCCTCTGGTACACAGCTCTCCACAACACGTACGTTTGAGGTCACGCTGACTAATCTTACCAGCACGGCGGACAGTAGTGGCCAGCCGTTTTCACCTCCCATTTTTGTGACCCATGACGCCACGACAAAGCTCTGGGAGCTGAATGGTACCGCGTCGCTGGGCATCCAAAATATTGCTGAGACAGGCAGTCGAGCCGCGCAAGTGAGTGCACTACAGCCCTTAGCGAGTACCAGTGTGCTCTCTATGGAGACTCCTCTTTCTTCTCCGCTACGACCTGGTGCCTCGGTGACGGTGCGTGTGAAGGTGGACGCGGCACATCCCTATCTGTCCCATGCCTGGATGCTGGAGCGCACCAACGATGCTTTTGGCGGTCAAGATCGCATTGATCTTTTCCCTCAGGAAGGCACTCGAACCTATGAGCTTGTGGGATTAGATGCGGGCACGGAAGTAAATAATGAGAAGCGCGGGTTTCTAGGATCACTGGGTGGTGGCAATGCCCGAGACCCCGAGAACGGCTTGATTCGCTTGCACGAGGGCATCACAGGGCGCGGCGATGCGCCGCTTTCTTGGAGCTGGGGCGACCCTGTGGCACGGGTGACCATCACCCCGGTGGACGCTGCGTAGCGGCATCGGTGGCCTTGGATAGAAGCGTCCAGAGCAGCTCCTGCCAGTCAGGGTCGGCGTGCTCGGGCTTCATCTGCACCGAGCGCAGGCAAGTCACCATCGGGGTTGCGAGGCCAAAGAAAATCCCCGGTAGCTCGGCGAGGGCGAGATGCAGACCGCTCCGCGCTGCTTCCTCAAAGATCGCGCGTGCGGATACTCCAAGCTCAGGCTGCATGGCCCAGACCACGATATCCAGCTCGGGGGGAAAGCCCACCATAAAGCGTGGGTCGGCGGCGAGCTTTGCATGGAGTGCCAGCGCCGCACCACGGCACTGGGTGAGCATCCCCGAAAACTCCCCGCCTGGTGTCAGCGGCAGAAGTCTTTGGGTCGCCCAGAGCGCCACAGCAGCGGCACCCGCGCGGGAGCACTCCAGGCTGATCTCCCCGAGATGCAGCTCCGTCGAGCTAAAGTAGGTGTAGGGTGAGTCGTGCTTGTAGAAACGCCCGACACGGGGATCGGCAAAGAGCACGCAGCCGCAGCCGTAGGGCTGGAGCCCGTGCTTGTGGGGGTCAATCACGAGCGAGTCTACGTCGCCGATACAATCAAACGCCGCCTGCGCGCTGTCTCCCAAGTTCTGCGCCAGCCCAAAGTAGCCGCCGTAGGCCGCGTCGGCGTGCAGGCGAAAACCAAAGCGCTCCCGCAGTGCAAGTATCTCAGGCAGTGGGTCCACGGAGCCTGTCGCCGTCGTTCCCAGCGTCGCCACGACCGTTCCCACATCCCCACGCTCCAGCCGATTGGCGAGTGCTACCGTATCCATACGCCCGAAGCGATCTACGGGAATTGCCTCAAAGGGCAGGCCCAGCACCGCGCTGATTCGGGAGTGTGTGTAGTGCGCCTGGCTCGATGCCAAAACCACCTTGCCAGGCGCGAGTCGCCCCGCCACCCAGAGCGCCTCCAAGTTGGCCATCGTCCCGCCGCTGGTGAGATGCCCCAGAAATGTCGTCCAGCCAAACATCGCCGCCAGATCCGCCACGGCCTCTTTCTCCATCGCCGAGCTCGCCCGTCCGCCATCCAGCGCGTGGTTATTAGGATTCACGTACAGCGCCAGCTGATACGCAAGCCGCGCCACAGGATGCGGCGGCTTGAGCATCTGCCCGGCGTAGAGCGGATGGAAGTACGGATAGTTGTCCCGAAGCCGCACCGCCACTTCCTGCAAGACCGTAGCGAGCGCCGCAGGATCGGCAGTTTCCGTATGCGGCGGCAAGCCAGAGAAGCCCTCGCCCAGCGTGGCGAGAGCGTCTTTCAAAATATCGAGCGTGCTGTCGTTGAGCATCTTCTCCCCGTTGTTTCGCCCCATGGAATGGGGCGTCAACAGTGGCACTGCGTGCCGCAAAGCCCGTTCCGGGCTCCGGATTCTCCAGCCCGGAACGGGCTTTGGAGCCGCAGGCTACTGCAGACGCCGGTTTTCAACCGGCGGCAAGGGCAGTTACCAGCGGAGCTTGGCGGGGAAGAACTTGTTGATGAGCTCTAGGTAGTAAGGTTTTAAGGCTTCCACGTCGGGGCGCTCGTCGGTCTTGGTGTAGAGGTCGTAGGGGTTGAAGGCTTTGACGGCGCTTAAAAGCTGGCGGTCTTTGGCGCTGGTGAGGTGCGTGTAGGCGCCCTCGTTGTGCCAGGGGTAGAACGAGTGAAAGCGGATCATGTAGAGCGCCTCGTCGGGGAGGTGGTCTTTGACCACGTTGTAAAGATACTCGTCGTGGCCCCAGGAGAGGTGCACATTGTCGAGGCCCGTCTCTGGCTCGTAGATGCCGTACTCGGTCTGGTACTCGGGGATCTGGCTATCGGGGTTGAGGGCGAAGAACTCGGGGTAGACGC
>JANNDD010000229.1:0-3321 GCA_031387365.1 Armatimonas sp.
CGCATCGGGCTGGAGCGAGCAGCGACAGCATGGACTCAGATGATCCAGGCGGCGCAGAAGCGCAGTATCAAGCTGATTCTCAGCACGCCCACGCTGGACAATGGAGATCTGATCGAGCTGCGCAAGCACGCCGCACAGGTGCGAGAGCTGGCACAAAAGAATGAGATTGGGCTGGCGGATAGCTTTGCCCGCTGGGAGCGGGCGCTTGCAGACGGAACACCGCGTGAGGCACTTCTTTCTCAGAGCAACCATCCTAACGAAGCTGGGCACAGACTCGTGGTCGAAGAGCTACTACGTTGGTTTGCCCCCGCTTCGCAGGGGAACAACACGGTACAATAGAAACTATGAGACGCTACGTTTTTCTTTTCCCCCTCACGGCACTCAGCCTGTTAGGCTGCTCTCCCGAGAAGCCCGCCGAGCCAGAGTCCCCCGCCCCGGTTGCGGCAGCGCACACAGCAGATGATGGTCACAACCATGATAGCGCTGCGCCTCCTGAAGCACCTGGTGCACCAACGCCAAGCGCTCCAACGGCAGGCAGCCCGATGGCCGATGCCACCGATCCCTTTGCCCCTCTCTCCAAGACCCCGGAGCTTGACAAAAAGATCGCCGATGCTGAAAAGTCTGGTGACAAGACGGCACTTTCCAATGCCTACTCAAAACGGGGCATGTTCCGTATGAAAGACGATGACAAGGCCGGACAGCGCGTGAAGTACCGTGGTGCCCTCGCCGACTTCCGCAAGGCGCTGAAAACCGATCCCAAGAATGTAGAGGCGCTCGCCGCCAAGAGTGAGATAGAGAGTATCTACACCGGCATGGGCCGCCCCATTCCCTCCGAGGCGGAAGCCGACGAAGTGAGCCGCACCGGCACCTACAAACCCCAGACGGGTAAGTAGGCACCCTGGCACACTTCTTGCGCTACTTGTCCCTGTAATATCAAACCCCACGCGGGGTACAGGGACAGGTAGACTACTTTGAAATCTCTTTTTCGCATCACGATTGCTGGACTCACTCTCGCCACCACTTTTTCGCTCGCCCACGCCCAGACCGTCACCTTTGCGAACTTCCAGCAGATTGGCCTGACCAAACCATTTGAATTTATCAACAGTGGCGTCAGCTCAAACTTTACCACCACGACACTTCCGGTAAACTTCCAGTTTCTTATTCCCAACGGCAGTGGCTCAATGAATACGAATATCCCTGCAAACCTGACCATTACCTCCGTGCAAAGCGCCACCGCCACTACCGACGGTTTTAGCGTCACCCAGCGGCTACAAAGTGTCCAAATGACTTTTGTGGGAACCGGTGCCATTACAGGAAACTTACTGACAGTAATCAACTCCACGGGTTCGTTAGGGGGAGCAGTAGGCGCTCTCACGGGCACCCTGGCGGAGACAGATAACGGTGCTCAGCAGATCGTCACCTACTCATCGGCCTATCTGGATTTTTCAGCCACGACCCAGCGCAACTACAGTATCACCGTTGACCCAATGGACACTCCTTTGGGCATTACTGCAAGTTATCTGACTGGGTTCCGTGCGGATGCAACCGGACAGTTTGCAGCCAATATTATGATCCCGGAACCCTCGACTTTGCTTTTATTGGGAATTGGCGCTCTGGGAATGCTCATTCGGCGGCGCTAGAAAAATTCCTCACTGTCACTATTACTAGTTTTACAGCCAATTCATTCTCTTCCCCGCATTTCTACGGTACAACAGTCCTAGTTAGTGTACTGGGGGGAAGAGAAGAATGAATTTAACAACACGAAATAGAATAACCTACGCTCTGAGCTTGGGAGTCCTAGCCCTGTCAGGCAGTGCTCAAGCACAGATACCGAGCCTCTTTGCAACTTTTGCTCAGTCTTTTCAGATTCCTGATTTTAAGTTTGACAGCAGTAACAGCGGCGCATCGCTTGGTCTCGCAAGTCCACTGGCTGTCAATTTTCAGTTTCAGACAGCCAATGGTTTCGGAAGCAGTGTCGGGCAGGGCATCCCCGCTCTGATGACGATGTCTGCTGTCAGCTCTGGTATCGCTTTCACAAGCACAAGCTTTCTCGTACAGCCCCTCAAAAACATTGAGATGCGCTTCACCTCGCTGGGCGCTCCTGCCGACTCCGGGGATCTTCTGCGTGTCTTCCTCACAACAGGCAACTTGCTTGCACAGCCGGGGGGCCAGACGGCCAACGTGAGTGGAACCCAGAGCACCACAGGCACTTCCATTGTCAATTTTGACTCGGACTACCTAGATTTCTCACAGCCCTTGACCAGCAAGACATTTTCGGTCTCGTTCACTAGTGTGGAGCCACGGATTTCCCAGGACGGCAGTGGCTACCTGGCCGATTTTAATGCCACGGGAACGGGTAACTTCAGCTCCGCACCGGCTCCTCCTCCCCGAAACCGGATCCCGGAACCAGGCACGCTGGTGCTCGCGGTGCTCGGAGGGCTGGCCCTGGTACACCGTCGCAAGCGCACCTCCGCTTAGTCGGGGAGCACTTCCTAGTCGGGGAGCACTTCGTCCAGCGTGGCGTAAGTAGTATCGGAGAGGCGCTCGCGGTTGCCCCCTATCGTCCGGTAGGTGGCAACCCGGAGCCCTGGCATTCCCGCACTGCTCCGCCTGCGCCCCGCCACGCTCCGCCGCCCGGGCTCCTGCACGGAGAGCACATGGGTCTCTAGAGCTACAGCCTGCGAGAGCCGTCGCTCTCCCATCACCTCGACACTCAGCCGCTCGCCCACCACTTTTGCCCGTAAGCGCACCGGAAACGGGTGCGGGTTGCGCAGCCGTAGGTCTACTCCCGGCCATGCCACGGCGGCGTCACGGCCTGGCGGGACATACTTCGGGGCAATGGTGTGCGGGTGCCGCTCTACCACACTCAGTCCCGCCAGCAGCGCCGCATTGTAGAGCGTCGTTGATGTCTGACAGACGCCACCGCCCAACGCGGGAACCATTGTCCCCTCCACCGAGACGGGAGCCGGAACATACCCCGTGTCGCTGTCTTTATCGCTGACGGAGACCACCGCGTTGTAGGAGAATGTCTTTCCCACAGCGATCATCTGCCCCTCGAGCGCCCGCGCGGCCAGGGTGGCGTTGCGAATCTGCGCCTTCTTACGCCCCTTCAAACTTGTTGTATAGCCCGCAAGTCGCTGCTCGCTCACTTGGGGCATCACACGCACATTGGCCCAGATCAGCCCCCCGAGGACAACGGAGGCGCTAAGCCAGAGCATCAAAGGCGCTTTCATGGCTGGCGATGCCTCTGCGCGAGCTGCGTCTGAAAAAGGCTCGGGATGGCGGTGCTCTCCACCACCCAGTTACGCGCCGTCGGGGGGT
>JANNDD010000230.1:0-13489 GCA_031387365.1 Armatimonas sp.
GGCGATACAGACCGATGCTAAGTCGGTGCGATTGCCGCCCTCGGCGCTGAGGCGGGCCATGAAGCTCTCCACCGTTGAGGCGCTGGTAAAGGTTACCGCATCCAGTAGCTTTTGAGCCAGTAGCGTCGGGACATTTGCGCCGCCCGTGCCGGGGACAGTTCGATAGGCTTCAACCACCGTCACTTCCGCACCACGTGCCCGCAGAGTATCCGCTAGTGTCGTGCGCGCAATCGCCGACGTGGGGATTAAGACCCGCTCTCCAGGCTGAATGGGTAGCACTTCGCCTAGTGCCTCGGCGGTGAATGTCTCGGGCAGGAGTACCGTTTCTAGACCTAGATAGGCTTGCGCGGCTCTGGCAGTCGCCGGGCCAATGGCCGCAATCCCCCGCCGGGTGGGAGGGAGGGGGGAGGAGTCGGCAAGAGCGAGAACGGTGTTCGCACTGGTGAGCAGGAGCCAGTCAAAGTGCGCTAGATTTGCCAGTGCCTCGCGTAGCGGACGGTCATCCTCGGGCGGGGCGATGGCGATGCAAGGGTACTCGATTACCTCCGCACCTTGGGCTTGGAGCAGTGCCGTAAACCGAGAGTTCTGGTGCGTGGCGCGGGTGTTGACGATGCGCTTGCCCGTCACGGCCATATTGCCAGCTTCCTCACCCCAGGAGCTCCATGGCTCCCTGTGCTTTTGCCTCGGTGGCGAGCTGGGCACCGAGGGTTTCGGCGTCAGTGGGGGACGCGGTGCCTGTCACTTCGATGCAGCGCGTGCCATCTACAGAGAGAATGCGTGATGTGAGAGTTAGCATGTTGTTCTCGATGTGGGCGTAGGCGGCCAGTGGAAGCGAGCAGCCGCCACCCAGAGCGGCGAGGAAGGCACGCTCAGCGGTGACGGCTTGCGCGGTGGCGAGATCGTGGATCAAGGAGAGTTTTTCCCGTATCCAGGCTTCGTCGCGGCACTGCACCGCAATCGCGCCTTGGCCCGGAGCGGGGAGCATGATCGGGAAGGGAAGCACTTCGGTGATGACGTTTTCGTAGCCTAGGCGCTCCAGCCCGGCGTGGGCGAGCAGAATGGCATCGTAGGGGCCGTCTGCCGCGAGCGCTTTTTGGATGCGTGTGTCCACGTTGCCACGGATATCCAGGAGCTGCAAGTCCGGGCGGGTACGCAAGAGCTGGGCACCGCGGCGACGGCTACTCGTGCCGATGGTGGCATTTTGAGGAAGCTCTGCAAGTGTCTTGCCACTGCGGCTGATTAGCACATCCCCAGCAGGAGCGCGGGCTAAAATCGCGCCAATAACCAAACCGACGGGCTGCTCGGTGGGGAGATCCTTGAGGCTGTGCACGGCGCACTGGATTGTATTAGCATGAAGCGCGGCTTCTAGCTCGGCGGTGAAGAGGCCCTTTCCACCAATGAGCGGCAGGGGCGTGTCGAGCACTTTGTCGCCTTTGGTGTGGATAACCTTTAGCGTACCGCCCAGGGAAAGCATTAGCAGGACATGCTCGGTCTGCCAGAGGGCGAGCTTGGAGCCGCGGGTTCCAAAGTGCAGAGCAGCCATTTTATTGCTTCTCGGCGAAGGGACAGCGGGCCGCTTCCAGCCCAAAGATATCGCGCACGGTGTCGGCGTAGTTGACCCCGTTGCCCTCAATGGCATTGCTACGCAGGCGCAGGGTCGGCTCGTGCATCAGGCGATTGACCAGGCTGTGGGCGAGAATCTCAATGGCCCGTTGCGTGGCTTCATCGGCATCAGGCAAGCGGCTGAGAGCCTTCTCCACTTCGCTCTGGGCAAGCCCTTGTGCCCAGTCGCGCAGGTCTTTTATTACCGGGGTCACTTCACGGGTCTGGAGCCACTCGACAAACCGTGCGGCCTCTTGCATGATGATATTTTCTACGGCGGGAATGGCGGCGCGGCGCAGCTCGAAGTTGGCATCTATGACCTGCTGGAGCGCGTCAATGTCGTGGTAGGCGACGGATTCCAGTGTCGCGACCGTCTCTTCAATATCGCGGGGCACGGCAAGATCAACGAGTGTGAGAGAGCGGCCCTCGCGTGCTTTTTGTACAGCGGCGACCTCACTGTAGTAGATCACGGTATGGGGCGCACCCGTCGCGCAGATCACGGCATCCGCCCAAGCAAGTGCCTCGTCGAGCTGGCACCAGCTGAGCGCACGAGCCCCGAGTTTTTGCGCGAGGTCTTCGGCATGGATCAGTGTTCGGTTGATGATTGCAAGCTCCAGCTCAGAGCTACTACACAGCGCCTGCGCTGCCAGTGTTGCCATCTCGCCAACCCCCACAATCAGCACACGGTTCTGGCCGGGCTGACGGGTCTGGAGCACAAGCTGCGCTCCCGCATGGCTCACCGAGGTGGTAAATCGGCTGATCTCGGTCTCGGTGCGGGCACGCTTGCCGGCTTGTGTGGCCTGCGCGAAGAGCCGGGAGAGAATCGGCCCGATGCTGCCTGCGGTCTGAGCCTCTTGACACGCCAGCCCGACCTGGCCGAGAATCTGATCCTCCCCCAGAATCATGGACTCTAGCCCGCAGGCGACTCGCAGTAAGTGCTGCGTGACTTCATCGCCCGTCTTGACGTAGAGATGGGGGTGCAGCTCATCCTCGGGGAGTAGGTAAAGAGCGCTGAGCGCCGCAGTCAGGCAGTCCGTATTGGCCTTTGGGTTGAGAGTGGCGTAGAGCTCCAGGCGGTTACACGTGGAGAGCAGCGCCGCCTCCAAAACCACCTCCGTGGCCCGTAGCTCCTCTAGTGCGCTGCGCAGTGCGCAGCCCGAGAGAGAGAGGCGCTCGCGCAGTGCGACCGAGGCAGTGTGGTGATTAACTCCTAGCAAAACAACAGACACGTTTTTAAGTTCTCCTCGCTAGTATACCGCCCGGTTTGGCATCGGTTCCCGACGGCTGATTTTTATCGTAGCTTTTTGACGTGAAGAAGACGTGAAGGTTTACGCTGTGAGGTTTTACCACCCAAGTTGCTTGCGGACACCCACTACCTCTCCAATCACAATAATCGCAGGAGGCAGAATCTCGCTGACAAGGCTCTCGATGGTGGCGAGCGTGCCGGTAACCACTTTCTGTTCTGGGTAGGTGGCGGAGGCAATAAGAGCGACGGGAGTATTTTCTGGTCTGCCGTACTGACGCTGTTTTTCCAGAATCTTGGAAAGTCGTGAGACCCCCATCAGAAATACTGCCGTTCCGATGAGCGCGGCGGCTTGCCAGTGGCTCTCCGGCAGATGGTTCGCCTCACCTTCTTGCCCCGCAAAGACACAAAACCCCGCCGAAATCCCGCGATGAGTCACCGGAATCCCCGCCGCTGCGGGCCCGGCGATACACGACGAGATCCCTGGAATCACGGCGTAGGAGACGCCGTGCTGCGTGAGATAGGCTCCCTCCTCACTGCCTCGCCCAAAGACAAACGGGTCACCGCCCTTGAGGCGCACGACGGTCTTGCCGAGCTTTGCATGGTGCACCAGTGCTTCATGAATCGCATCCTGGCGGGGCTGCGACGGCGAGCCTAAATCTTTGCCCACATAGATTCGCTCCGCCTCGGCAGGAGCATGATCCAGCAGCTCGGGCGCGATCAGACGGTCATAAAGCACAACATCTGCCTTTTGGAGCGCCTTGAGCCCCTTAACGGTAATGAGCTCAGGATCGCCCGGCCCGGCACCCACCAGATAGACAAAACTGCTCATCCCAAATCCCCGCCGGTTGAAATCGGCGTCTGTGAGCCTTCGGCTGAGAAATCGCTCCGCGATTGGGGACCGGCAGTCGCGGAGCGACTTCTTGGCGCAGCGCCCTCAGACGCCGATTTCAACCGGCGGGTCATGGCGCTCTGCGCTTCGTCTATGTCCCCTGCCGCCAGCAGCTCGGGAATCTCAGAGTCCAGCACGGCTTCCCAGAACTGCTGCTTGGCCTCAAACGTGGGTAGTGCCGTCTTGACGCGTGGCCGCCAGCTCCCCAGAAAGCTGGCTAGTTCGCCCAGCTCGGGTGTCAGAATCTCAAGGGCGATGCGCTTGCGAAGGCGTTGCGCCAGTGCCGGGCTACACCCTGCCGATGAGATTGCGACCTGCATCGGGCCAGATCTTGCCACTGCGGAGAGAATAAAGTTACAAAACTTAGGGTCGTCCACCGAGTTTCCCAGGCGTCCCTTTGCATCCGCCTCGCCAAAAACGGCCCGGTTGACGGTTTTATCGTTGGTCGCGCCAATGGCCACAAATGCATCGGCTTGGTCACTTGGCTCCCAACACTTCTGCCGCCACTCGAAGCGGCCCTCCGCATGCCAGTGTTGTAGCTCTTCGGAGAGCTCGGGAGAGACGACACGGATTCTTGCACCGCTCTCAAACAGCACTGAGAACTTCTCGCCCGCGACATAACCGCCGCCAATCACAACAACTTGCTTGCCGCGCAGGTCGAGGTAGACAGGCTGATAGTGAGACGAACTCGCCATAGAAAATTACTGTATCATAAATATTACTATTTCGATAGGGATAATTAAATTACTCGGAAATGCTGACCAGAAGCTCTGTACCCTCGAGGCGTGCCGGATAGGTCTGGATCGAGCACTCGCCAAAGACAGGTAGCCCCGTGGCGAGTGCGAATTTCCAGGCGTGGAACGGACACACCACGATCCCATTGCCCGTCAGCCCATCGGCAAGCGGGCCTTGCCGGTGCGGACACTCAGCCTGTGTGGCGTAGACACTGCCGTCTCGCAGGTGAAAGACGGCGAGCTTGATGTTCTTGACCAGGAACTCGCGGCCCTCACCAGGTGGGATTTGGTCAATACTGCCCAGTTTATAGTCGCTCATGCGTTTACTACCCTCAGCTCGGAGCGGAACTGGTTGGGGGTTTTATTGACCAGCGCCTCTTCCCACGGATCCACGTAGGCATCGAGCTGGATTTTCAGCGCCGCCTCCAGCTGCAAAGCCAGCCCCTCGCTGTCGTCCACGAGAATGGCACGGAGCGGGGCGATCCCAAGGCGCTCGACAAAGCCGTAGGTGCGCTCCAGGTAGCGGGCGTTCTCGATGTAGTACTGGAGAAATCTATCCGTGAGCATGATGGCCGCTTCGTGTGACTCAACCACGGCGAGCAAGTCGCCCTTGCGGATATGGGCACCGGCAGCGCCGCCAATATAAATCTCCCACTTGCCTTCACCTATTGCCACATAACCCACGTCTTTGACATAGGCTTCCGAGCAGTTTCGTGGGCAGCCTGCCGTCGCCATTTTGACCTTTCCGGGCGTCTCTAAGCCCTGGTAGCGTTTTTCGAGTGCGATTCCCAGTGTGGTGGAGTCGCCGAGGCCGTAGCGGCAGAAGTCGGTGCCGACGCAGGTTTTTACGGTACGGAAGGCCTTGGCGTAGGCGTGGCCCGACGGCATCCCGAGATCCTGCCAAACCCCCGGCAGGTCTTCTTTCTTGATGCCGAGTAGGTCAATGCGCTGGCCGCCGGTGAACTTCACCATTGGGACATTGTACTTTTTGGCCACCTGCCCAATCGTAATCAGATCGTCGGCGGTGGTGATGCCGCCGTAGATACGTGGGATGACACTAAACGTCCTGTCTTTCTGGATATTGGCGTGGACGCGGTCATTGATGTAGCGTGCATCGCGCTCGTCCTCGTACTCCGCGCCCCAGAGGCTTCGTAGCAGTGAGGCCAGCCCCATCTTGCTCCCCGCATCTTCACGACCTTCAGCCAGCGTGTTGAAGACGGCGCTGACGGACTTAAGGCTTTGGGCTTTAATCACCTCGACCAGCTCGGTTTTCTTGAGGGGCACGCCGGGGACGTAGTAGTGCACGCTGGGGTCTTCCTCGGTCTGACCATCGCAGGCCCAGTCCACAATCTCCCCGACCAGTTTCTTGCAGCTTCCGCAGCCTGTGCCCGCGCGGGTTTGATCCATCACCATCTTCAGGCTGCGTGCGCCGTTCCCCACACACTTGACAATGGAACCCTTGGTCACGCCGTTGCAGTTACAGACCTGCGCTGCCTCAGGCATCTCGATCATAGTCGCGCCCAGTGCGGGAGCCTCACCAATATCGAAGAGCATGAGGGCGCGCTCATCGGGGAGGGCGCTGCCACGATCAAAGTTCTGGATCAAGTAGCCCGCTCGATCGGCATCGCCCAGCAGGATCGCGCCGATCAGCTGACCTTTGCGAATAATCAGCTTTTTATAGATCCCCGTCTTGGGCTCAGAGTAGACAATCTCCTCGTCGTCGTCCTCTTGAGCGCCCGTCACGCCCATAGAGGCCAGCTCCACGCCCATGACCTTGAGCTTGGTCGCCAGCTTCGATCCTTCATAAATTGCCTCAGGTTTCTTGGCCGTGAGGCGGTCGGCAAGTACCACGCCCTGATCCCAGAGCGGCGCCACCAAACCATAGACACGCCCGCGGTGCTGGGCACACTCCCCGACTACCCAGATGCGCTCATCGTCCACGGACTGCATGCCATCAGTGACCACAATCCCGCGCTCGACACTCAGGCCGCACGCTTTGGCCAGCTCCGTGTTGGGCGTGATACCGCACGAGATCACCACCATGTCGCAGTCCAGCGTTGTGCCGTCTTTGAAGGCAAGGCCCGTCACCTCGGAGTCGCCCAGAATGCTCGTCGTGGCTTTTTCCAGATGCACGTGGACACCCATCTTTTGCATCGTGGCTCTTAAGATCCGCCCCGCGCTCGTATCCAGCTGGTTCTCCATCAGGCTCGTCGAGAGGTGAATCACGTGGACCTCGCAGCCAAAGCGCAGTAGCCCCCGCGCCGCCTCCAGCCCGAGCAAGCCGCCGCCGATCACCGCCGCTTTTCGGGCCTTCGCCGCCGTGCCCGCGATCTTGGAGCAGTCGTCAATCGTGCGAAACACAAAGACCCCGGAGCGCATCACGCCATCGGCCTCTTCGGTGTAGAGCCCGTCCATACGCGGCACAAACGGGCGGCTCCCGGTGGCGATAATTAATTGGTCGTAGCAGACAGAGCTACCGTCGGCCAGCGCGACGCTCTGCGCCGCGCGATCAATCGCCGTCGCCCGAACGCCCGCGATCAGCGTCACGCCGTTATCCCGGTACCAGGCCAGCGGGTTGAGGAAAATCTCGCTCGCTTCTTGCGCACCATTGAGCACATTGGAGAGCAGAATTCTATTGTAGTTGCCGTAGGGCTCGTCGCCGATCATCGTGATCTCGAAGCGCTCGCCTCCGCCACGTGCCAGAATCTCCTCGACGGTGCGAGCGCCCGCCATCCCATTGCCAATCACCACCAATTTTTCTTTCATGCTTTTGCGGTGCCTTTCGTACTGCGAACCACACCGTTTGCGCCCAGCCACTCCTGAACCCAGCGAGGGGAGATGCCGCGCAAGACAGCGAGGGCGGTGCCCGCGATCAGGGCAAAAGCGATAAAGCCGCTCGCGTAGGTTCCGGTCGCCTCCTTGAGGTGTCCCAGAGCAAAATTCAGGTAGTAGCCTCCGACTCCACCCGCCGCACCGACCAGCCCGGTCATCGCCCCGATCCGATCCGCAAAGCGCTGCGGTACCAGCTGGAACACCGAGCCATTACCCATTCCCAGAGTTCCCATGAGCAGAAAGAGCGCGAAGGCCGTCGGAAGAAAGCTCTGTGCCGAAAAGGCGACCAGAAGCGCGGCTCCGACAACGGTTGCATAGACCGCCGTCAGCATTTTCACGCCGCCCAGCTTGTCTGCGAGCGCCCCGCCGACGGGCCGTAGGAACGAGCCCGCGACAATAAAGGGCCAGGTGGCCAGCCCTACCGTTGCCTTCTGGAAGTGAAACTGATCCACAAAAAAAGTATTGATAAAGCTCGAGAGCCCGACAAAGCCACCGAACGTGACGAAGTAAAGCAGGCAGAACCACCATGCATCAGGCTCCTTCGCCGCCGCGAGATAGTGTGCGAGGGGGGCGGGTTTGGCGGCACGAGGGGGGTCTTTGGCAAGAAGGGCAAAGAGCGCCAGCACTAAGATTACCGGCACCAGCATCACCCCGAAGACCGCTTGCCAGCCAAAGGAGCGTGCAAAGAGCGGAGCCAGTAGAGTCGCCAGTACCGTTCCTGAGTTACCCGCACCCGCGATTCCCATCACGATTCCCTGGAGGTGCGGCGGGTACCAGCGCGACGCCAGAGGGAGCGCGACGGCAAACGAGGCTCCCGCAATTCCCAACAGGAGCCCCACACAGACCAGCCCTCCATACGAGTGCCCGAGCTGCCAGCCGAGCACCAGAGGTACCAAGGTCGCAAAGAGCGCTGCAATTCCGACGATTCGTGAGCCGAAGCGATCCGCCAGGACGCCTAGTAGGATGCGCCAGGCTCCTGCGGAAAGAAGGGGGATGCCCACCAGGGTAAGCTTGGTCGCGTCCGACAGGTGGAGGTCTTTGGAGATGAAGGGCATGAGCGCTCCGAGGATCACCCACACCATGAATGAGATATCAAAGTAGAGAAATGCTGCCAGGAGCGAGGGAGTGTGTCCCCCTTTTTTCAGATCGCTGAGTGTCACAGTCGTTCGCCTTTCCGGTATCCACGGGCGTTCTGCCCAGTCGGTGGCTGCGGTGCCGAGAGTGTCGAGATTCGAGAGAACACTCTGCGTTGAGTGCTCTTGCGCTACTAAATTTAGTCTACGTGCGCTTTGTTTCGTTCACATGACCAGATTGTTTCGGGAATATTTCGTCAGAATTTATGTGTCAGTTCGCCGTAGGCCAGCAGGCCGTTTTTGTCGCCGTAGATGTCCTTGGCGACCGACTTGCCCAGCATCTGCCCGACATAGAACGTGGCGCTGGTGGTTTTGCTGATCGTGTAGTCTGCCGAGACGTCTACCAAGTCGCTGAGGCTGGTGCTGCCACTGGTCTTGCGCCCGACCAGACCAAAGGCGGGCTTGTTCTGGAACGGGCCACCCGCGACGTACCAGAGGTCTTTTCCACTGGCAAGTGCGACCGAGTGGTAGTCGGCGCGTAGGGCGAGCTTGGGGCTGGGTTTTGCCATCACTTGCAAAAACAGATCCAGCCAAACGGCCCGATCAGCCGCTCCGAGATGCGCTGCTTCTTCACCCAGGCCATGCTGGGATTCTCGGGAATGCTCTCGTTGCCCTCTGCGAACTCAAAGCGTCCGAGCTTGGCCAGCGTGCCGTCGGCGAACTTTTTCTGAGTGTAGAGCTGCTTGATAAATAAGCTACCGGTTTGATTGCCATTGGCTGCTTTGTAGGTTGCTCCGAGTCCGAGTGCACCCAGAGGGGCCGGTGCGGCGGCACGGGTGGGCAGCCCGAGAAGCTGCGTGGATTGCAGCTCCAGCTTGCTCTCGCTCGTCTTGGTGGTCTGCGTGACGCCGTAACGAAGTTGAGCGCCGGTGAAGGCGTAGGCATTCTGGTAGCTGCCCGTGGCGGGCTTGAACCAGTCCCAGACCTCTTGACGAACACGAAGAGAGCCACTGTAGGTTAGTTTCTGCGCCGGGGAGACGCCCGGCAAGAGAAGCAAGATCAATACACCCGCGAGGGGCCGAAAGGACATGCGAAGATCCTCCAAACACGATAGTCGGGGGCAGCTTCGCCTAAGATAAATCCGCTTTTTACCAGGCTTGCGTCTGTGCTTATCTGATGCTCTAAAGGATACGGGGAAAATATTTCGGCAGTATTTCCTGGGTGCGTCGGCTTGGTTAACTTTCGCTTAAACGAAATACGGGCTCGATGCGTGCGGCGCAGACTTTGAACTCAGGCATCTTTGAAGTCGGGTCGAGCGCGGGGTTGGTGAGTAGATTCGCACGCTGGTGTCCCGCGTAGTGAAATGGCAGAAAGATCGTGTCCGGGCGGATGGTGGCTGTCACACGCGCCGGGACAATCGCCTCGCCACGCCGGGTTATCACTTTCACACTCTGACCATTGACGATGCCAAACTGCCGGGCTAGGCTAGGGTGCAGCTCGACGAACCCTTCTCCAGCGGTTGTGTTGAGTGAGGCAACCCGGCGGGTCTGGGTGCCGCTCTGGTACTGCTGCATCACGCGCCCGGTGGTCAGATAGAGCGGGAAAGCATCGTCGGGCTCCTCGGCAGAAGTGCGGTGCGCAATGGCGTGAAAGCGGGCGCGGCCATCCGGATGCGCAAAGTTTTCCGTGAAGAGGCGGGGCGTTCCGGAGTATTCGGGATCGTCGCTGGGGCAGGGCCAGAAGACGCCCTCTTGCCTAATAATTTTTGCGTAGGTAATCCCCGAGTAGTCCGCAGGTGCCCCGGAAGTCGCTTGGCCCAGCTCGGCAAAGAGCGCCTCGGGCTCGCTCGTTGGGAAGCGCTCAGCGTGGCCTAGGCGCTCGGCGAGCGCGATCAGCACCTCGGCATCGGTTTTCACGCCCTCAGGCGGGAGCTGCGCTCTTTGACGCAGTAGCACGCGCCCTTCCAAGTTGGTCATCGTCCCGGTTTCTTCTGCCCACTGCGCCACGGGCAGCACGATGTCGGCGAGCTGGGCGGTCTCGGAAAGAAAGAAGTCGGCGACGACAAGAAGATCCAGGGATTTGAGTTTTGCCTCAATATGCGAAGAGCGCGGCGCGGAGACCACGAGATTGGAGCCAAAGACAAGCAGTGCATTAGGGCCGGTCTCCGTTCCCAGGGCATCGAGCAGCTCGTAGGCGGAGAGTCCGGGCTGGGGCAGCGACTCGGGAGTGACGCCCCAGAGTGCGGCGATGCGCTCTCGTGCCTGCGGGTTGGTGAGGAGCTGGTAGCCGGGAAGCTGGTCGGCTTTTTGCCCGTGCTCACGCCCGCCCTGACCGTTGCCCTGTCCTGTGATCGTCCCCCAACCCCCCCCCATTGTGCCCACTTGGCCCAGCGCCAGCATGAGGTTAATCGAGGCGAGTGCATTGTCCACGCCCTTGCTCTGCTGCTCTGCCCCTCGTGCCATGAGTGTCATCGCAGTGGGGGCCTCGCCCAGAAGCCGTGCGGCCTCCTGGAGGCGGCTTGTCGGGATGCCCGTGATGCGCTCGACGCGCTCGGGCCAGTAGGCGGCAACGGTGCGCTGGACCTCGGCAAACCCTATCGTCCGGGCGGCGATGTAGTCATGATCCGCCCAGCCCTCCGCGAGAATGAGATGTAGCAGGCCCAGCAAGAGCGCCGTGTCGGTTCCTGGGGTGAGCTGCAAGTGCAGGGTCGCGCTTTGTGCCGTGGCGGTGCGGCGCGGGTCGGCGACGATAAGTGCGCCGCCACGCTCCCGCTGAGCATCGAAGTACTGCATCAAAGGCGGCATGGTCTCCGCTGGGTTTGCCCCGATGAGCAGTAGCGTGTCGGCTTTGGGGATATCCTCCAGCGGAAAGGGCATCCCACGGTCCAGACCAAACGCCTGGTTGCCCGCAGCGGCGGCACTGGACATGCAGAAGCGTCCGTTGTAGTCAATCTGGCGTGTGCCTAGCGCAACCCGTGCGAACTTACCTAGGAGATAGACTTTCTCGTTGGTGAGCCCGCCGCCGCCAAACACCCCGATGGCATCGTTTCCCATCTCCTGCTGAAGTCGCTGGACTTTCTGCGTGATCCGAGTAAGTGCCTCTTCCCAGCTAACCGGATGCAGCGGCGCGCCTTTGGTATCGCGCATCAGTGGCATCGTGAGGCGCTCTGGGTGGGAGAGAAGCGTAGCGGCACTCCAGCCTTTCTGACAAAGGCCCCCTTTGTTGGTCGGAAAGTTTCGAGGAGCCACTTCAAGATTAAGCAGACTCTCTCGGCTCACCAGCTGCATGCCGCACTGAAGTGCACAGTAGGGACAGTGTGTCTGTGTGGCCCGAGGCATCATAGCGAAAACTCCAGCAGACCCAGATCCACGATCACCAGCCCCGACTCGCCACGAGCAGCGCTGACTTGGAGCGTGAGCTTCGTGCCCGCTGGATGTGTCTCGACAATCGCCAGGGGGATGTGCATGGCCTCGCTCTTGCCCAGTGGGAAGTAGCGCACGGGGCGGTTATTGGCGCAGAGCGTGAGGTAGATCAGGCTCTCCGTGTGGTTTCCCGCCCGCAGATAGAGCACTTCGGCTTTGTGATATTCCGGCACGGTGTACTCTGCCTCATCGGCGAGCGCCACCCGCTCTGTGATACCGGCCCCGATAAAGGGAAACGCCCCCTGGAGGAAGCGAGGCGTAGCCTGACCCGTGCGGAGAAGATACTGCTGGAGAGACTCGGTGACAATTGCTTCAGGTTTCATAGTTCTTTACAAATCCACGCGGAAGCCGTAGCCGTAGCCACGCCGCGTATCGAGGCACTTGACCGTTTCCGGGGGGAGCTTGGTGCGGAGGCGGCGGATATGGATATCCACGGTGCGCTCACCGCCCTCATAGTCCATTCCCCAGACATGGTTGAGAAGCTGGAGGCGGGTGAAGCCTCGACCCCGATGGGTCATGAGAAAGCGCAGCAGATCAAACTCGCGACGGGTGAGATCTATCGGGGTACCTGTGAGGGTGGTGGCGCGCCCTAGACTTAAAAAGAGCCTGATTCCCGCAAAGACCAGCGTGTCGCCTTGCTCGATAAAGCGCCGGCGAAACAGTAGCAAGCTCGCGCGGTGCTTCAGCTCCTCAGGATCGTAGGGCGGCAGGAGAAAATCGTCAATGAGCAGGCGCAGATCGGGCTCGTAGAAATGCGAGCGGCTGAGCAGCGCCACTAAGGGCGGCAGGGGAAGCGTCTCGCCCCAGGTGTCTTTCATGACTTGGCGGTGATGACGGAGCGCGAAGAGATCCACTGCGCCGCCCATATCTGCGACAACCAGATCCGGCATCCCGTGTGGAAACGCCTGGCAGAGCTCGTCTGAGGTGGCGCTGAAGGGCAAGGAGCAGGTCACAAACCCGGCAGACGTGAGTGGCACGCCAATATGGGCGGGGAGCACTCCCTCCGCAGATCGGTATAAAATCAGTACGGACGGCACGTCCACTCTCCCTTCCCGACAACCTAAACTTAGGGGCAGCAGCGCGTTAGGCTCAGGTTATCCGAGAATTGTTTCGTCCGTATTTCGGAATTAGATTCCCTCAGCAAAACCGACCGTATCCGTGTTGGGCAGGCGCAGAGGATCAAGCTGTGCTTCCAAGGAGAGCAGTGATTCTCCCAGCGTGAGGACGATAACCCCATTCTCAACAAACACCTCGAGCAGCCCATTCTGGTTACGCTCAATAAAAGCGGTGCGCCAGCCCTGTGCCGCCAGCCGCCGCTCCAGCGCCGCCGCCGTCGCTCGGTCTTGAACCACGATGATGCCCCCTCGGTGCCCGTGACGTTGCTCACGCTCCGTGCGGCTCCAGGGCTCGGCGGCACGCTCGTGATCGGTCTCGGGCAGAACCTGAGTCACCATTCCCGCCGCAATCGGTACGCTAGTCGCCGGATCAAGAAGCAGGAAGCCTCCCAGCTCGCGGCTCTGGGTGTAGGGATCCAGAAAAAGCGGCTGTGCGAGCGCTATCGTCTCCTGCCCGAGCTCACTGAGCGCCAGCCGATTCGTCTCTTCTTTCTCCAGCGTCTCGACCGCCAGCCGGAAGTCTATTTGCTCCACGGCTGCTGCTGCCTGCCGCGTGGTTTGGATCGCGATGTAGGC
>JANNDD010000266.1:0-2211 GCA_031387365.1 Armatimonas sp.
CATTGCGGGGAACACCGAGTTTGGGAATCGCTATCCACGAGCCTACAAGATCAAAATCCTGCAAGAGAGCGACGCCTGCACCAAGCCAGGCGAACTGGGTAAATTCCTCAGGCAAGCAGGACTCACTCACGCGACACTGACCGCCTTCCGAAAGCAACGAGCTGCAGGCACCTTGGAGGCTACTGAGATCCCTAAATCCACTGAGATCCCTAAATCTCCCCGCACAAACAAGAACGCAGCTCAAAACGAGAATACTGTAACGGCACAGAGCCTGGATCAGGCAGCAAGAGTCATGGATTTAGAGCGACAAAATCGCCAACTCCAGCGCAAGCTCCAACAGGCAGAAGCGATCCTGGAGATCCAAAAAAAAGTCTCATACCTCTTGGAGATCTCCTTGGCGGGGCCAGAGAGTTAAAGAATCCAGCCAAAGAGTTAAGGGCACAACTACACATGATTGTCCAAGCGCAAGATCCCAAACCCGCTCTAGCTCCTCTCTTGAAGGGGCTTGGCCTCAGTCGGGCTACCTATTATCGCAGTAGGCAAGTTTACCGCAGTAGGCGAGCCACGACATCACCCTCAAAAGAATCTCCGGAGTCTCTGGTGACAGCAGGGCCTTTGGGCACAGCAGAGCCTCTGGGCAGTCAAGATTCGGTTCTGGGCGGTCAAGACCTGGTCTCAGCCAATGATCCTTTGGCCCCTAGTCGGTGTCGTGTCCCCGGAAGGGCACTCACTCCTCAGGAGCGAGAGGCGATCTATCAACAGCTTTATGAGTCCCGCTTTGTGGATCTGACCCCAAGCGAGATCTATGCAACCCTGCTGGACGAAGGAATCTACCTGTGCTCACAGCGCACCCTGTATCGCCTTCTCAAGGCAGATAGAGCTGACACCCCGCGTACACGGGCACGAAAACACACCCACTATGCCAAACCAGAACTGCTGGCCACCGGGCCAAACCAAGTGTGGAGCTGGGACATTACCAAACTCAAAGGGCCAGCAACTTGGACGTATTTCCACCTGTACGTCATTATGGATGTCTACAGTCGCTATGTGGTGGGATGGATGCTGGCCTACCGAGAAAGCCAGGAGCTGGCAAAGCACTTTATCGATGAGACTCTGGCCAAACACAACATCCCCGCGGGACAGCTCACCCTTCATGCAGATCGTGGGTCTGCCATGACGAGCAAGAGTGTTGCCCTGCTGCTCAGTGACTTGGGTGTCGTCAAAACTCACTCTCGCCCTCATGTCTCCAATGACAATCCTTATTCGGAATCGCAGTTCAAGACCCTCAAGTACCGTCCTGAGTTTCCCGAGCGCTTCGGCAGTATCGAGTCTGCTCGCGAGCTATGTTGCCAATTGATGGGTTGGTACAATGGGGAGCATCACCACGGTGGCATCGCGCTCTTGACTCCCCAGATGGTTCATTTTGGACAAGCCTCTCTCGTGATAGAGCGTCGTCAAGCTTGCCTGGATCAAGCCTATGGCTGCCACCCGGCTCGCTTTGTCAATCATGCTCCGCTGCATGCCTGCTTGCCCGATGCCGTCTGGATAAATCCACCCGTACCAACGTCTTTGCAGGTACCAACGTCTTTGCCGGTGGCCCTCTTGAATGACTCGGTCGCGTTGCGTGATGAACCAACCGCGTTACGTAACGCAAACCCAGTACGTAACGCAAATCTAGAGGGGCGAATCTCTGATCCCGAGAGGCCAAATCATTGTGAGCCATGCTCTCTTGAGCAAGGGTGTGTGGCACAATGACAGAGCAACAAGGCTCCTCAATAGAGAAAGCTTCCCAAAGGGATGATACCCAGAAGCGACGTGCTCAAGCGGCTCTACGCCAGCAACGCTTTCGTGAGCGACAAGCCTTGTCACGTTCTTCAGAACAGACCGCCAAGGGTCTTCCTGCTCTGCCTTCGATTCCCAGTATTGCCGGTCATGCTCGTTGGAATCAAGCCTTAAGCGCGGCTCATCTGTTGGTTGAGCAGGTCAGCCAGGAGATGCAATCCTATGGCGAGTCTCGCTCCTTGTCTTGGCAAGACAGTGAGCGCGGCGAAATGTTTAGCCAGCGGCAGGAAGAAGTGGAATCGGTGTTGAACCAGTTGGAGGATCTACTCGTCGCCGAGGAAGTAGCCGCTCCAAAAGGAAGGAAATGAAATTCGATCTCGTCACCAATTTACCTACAACAAACTGTCTCATTTATATTGACAAGTTCCG
>JANNDD010000278.1:0-1761 GCA_031387365.1 Armatimonas sp.
ACCTACACCCTGGATCGCAGTGAGCAAAGCTGCACTTGCCCCTTCTATGCGAAGCACGGCGGGCGCTACTCCTGCAAACACGTTCTGGGCTGGAAGAAGCTCCAGGTTTCACAATGGTCACACGTTGCTCGGCTCAGCGCATGCTGGGAAGCAGTGGCTCAGGAGGCAAGCATCGAGCAAGTCTTGATGACTGCTGCCAGAGTGCTCCAGCAACGTCTGGAGGTACCACTATGCCTATAAATCCACCTGGCATGTCTCTCCTGACCATTTCGCGCTATAAAGGCGGTCGGCATTGGGCGGTACGAGAAGCCGATACCGGCTCTCTCGTTGTCGTCACGGTCTACCGCAAAGGTGCTGCCGAAGTCGTGCGAAGGCTCACAGGGCAAGTCCCAGAAAGGGCGAAAAGGCAGAGGCGAGAGACCTTCGTCTACGAAGCCAAGCCCTCTAGGGAGGTGACTTCATGAGCCAAGATAAGCCCCCACAGGGCTATCAGCGGCCCATCAAGTTTCTCCTGGGCAAAGTCTACGTCACCCCAGCCGCAGTCGAGGCCCTGATCCGAAACGAGGAAGAGCTAATGCACCTTCTCAAGCGGCATCGCGAAGGCGACTACGGCGCGGAGATGTGCTACGACGACCGCGTTGTAAACGAGGAATCTATCAAGCGCGGCGGTCGAGTGCTTTCCAGTTACACACTCAAAGACGGCACCGTTTTTTGGATCATCACCTCGGCGGGCTGGCAAGAGAGTCTAGCGATGGTTAGGGAGGAGTACTGAAAATGAGTCTCCCTGAAGACCCTTCGGAATCAACGGTAGTGCCGTGTTTCGTGGAGCTTGACCTGAGCGATCAGGTCTTCAACTTCACCGATGCGGCAGGTACTGAGTGGCACTGGAACGCCTCGCTGGGCTACCGGCTCATCGAGCAGGCACCCCGTGAAGTGTTGGAGTTCTACCCCAGTGACAGTGGCATCGATATGGCGCATCTGCGGCAGCGTTATCCCAGCCTGAACGAGGAGTATGCCAAGACGGTTGACCTGTCGAGGCCGATTCTGTTCCTTCCCTTCCACGATGGCACCTCAGTGCTTATCGACGGTTGGCACCGGTTGAGCCGCGCCGTTATGGAAGGCATCCCTTGCCTTCTGTGCTACGAGCTCACCCCAGAGGAAGCCGAGCAGGTGCTCGTCATCAATATCCCACCTCGCCAAAAATTGGCACCAGTGGATTTACAGAAAGGACGGCGAAAGCCATGAAAGAAGGAACGGTTCTACACAGAGCCACTGACCGGGAGGCGCTTTTCGCCTCCAAAACCGAGGAGTACGGCAGCTTCGGCGACGTGATCCTTAGAGAAGAACTCTTCGGCCACACCTACCTGTGGAACGTCGGACACGCAGCCCACATCGTCACGACCAGCACCCGGCCACAAGGCCCGCTGGTTCTAGCGGACTATGACATCACCGAGGAGCTTTGCAGGCAGTGGCGACCAGATATGGACGAGGAGCAAGCCATGAGCCTTGACCTCACCGTACCTCACATCGTCGCCGTACTAGAAGATCGCACGATCATCCTGTGTTGTTGGATGCGACTCTTCAAAGCGGTGAGAACGGGAATTACCGAGCTTCCCGCTTACTGGCTCAACGCCGAGGATGCGGAAGGCTGCTTGGTCTTTCACCTGACACCCGAGCAATCAGAAGGAGAGGAATCGTGAAAAAGACCCTGGATCAGCGCTTCGAGCTGGAAGACAGCAAAGAGCGCAAGGCAGATTGTCG
>JANNDD010000332.1:0-3055 GCA_031387365.1 Armatimonas sp.
CCCTACAAAGCCGTGCTCGATCCCAAGCGCGTCAATGCCAATATTGTGGGGGGCAACCCCAATCATGGCAACCGTAAGACCATCATGGCGCTCCAGACGGGCTACAAGAAGTACGGCCAGTGCGGGCTCGAAGTGGGCGACTGGTTCACGAATATCGGCACCTGCGCCGATGATCTGGCAGTCGTGCGCTCGCTCTGGACCCTGGACAACGACCACGGGGCGCAATTAACGTTCCAGACGGGCCGCCATGTCCGTGAGGGCGCGCACCCCACGGTCGGCTCTTGGGCGTGCTACGGCCTCGGTACCCTCAACGAAAACCTCCCTGAGTATGTCGTGCTAGGAACCCCGACCGGCGACTGCTGCGGTGGGGCGTGGACACACGGAGCATCGTATCTCGGGCCGCAGTACGCAGGCGTCAAGCTGAGCGCCGACCCCAAGAAGCCCCTGCCCTTCCTCAAGCCCGCCGATAACTTGACTGCCGACGAGCAAGCGGCCAATTTCTCGCTCATGGGCCGCCTCAACCGCCTCGCGGGCATTGACTACCCCGACGACAAAGACCTCCAGGCGCGCATCAAGGCCTACGAATTAGCGTTCCAGATGCAGACCTCCGTCCCCGAAACCCTCCAGCTCGAAAAAGAGTCGGCGGAGACCAAGGCGCTCTACGGACTGGATCAGGCGCACACAAAAGCCTTCGGCGAGCAGTGCCTCGCGGCCCGGCGATTGGTCGAGCGGGGCGTCCGCTTTGTCCAGCTCTTCCACGGCGGCGGCGGCGGTGGGGCGTGGGACGCGCACAGTGATGTGAAAGGCAACCACACGACCCTGGCGGCACAAGTAGACAAGCCTATCGCGGGCCTACTCAAAGACCTCAAGCGGCGCGGCCTGCTCGACGAAACCCTCGTCGTCTTTGGCACCGAGTTCGGGCGCACCCCCGGCGCGGAGGGCACGGGCCGCGACCACCACCCGCAAGGCTTCTGCGCCTGGCTGGCGGGCGGCGGCGTGAAAGGCGGAATCACCCACGGCGCCACCGACGAGCTCGGCTTCTACGCCGTCGAGAACACCCACTACCTCACCGACATCCACGCCACCGTGCTTCACCAGCTCGGCCTCGACTCCCGAAAGCTCGAAGTGCCGGGAAGAAAGCGCCTCGAAATCGACCACGGCCAACCCATCCGGGAGATTCTCGCGTAATGGCATACCCGAAATTTACCTTAGCGCAGGCACTGGAGACGTTTGGGCTTATCACCGATGACACGCAGGACTTGTTCCCGGTTGTTGAGCCCGTTGAGCCCAGCGAGCTGCTCCGCGCGACGCTGGCACAAAATACAGCCACGGCGCGGCGGATTGCGACGGAGAAAGCGCGCTCGGAGCTGATTGTTGCCCCGATCTTGATGGAGGTCTACCAGCGCAACCAGCCCGAGATTGGGTTCTTCTCGGGCGTGGACTTCACCGTGGACGATAAGCAGGGGCTCTCCGGGGTCTGTGACTTTCTCTTCACGCGCTCACGAGAGCACTCGGTGATCGTTGCGCCCGTCTTTGCCGTGGTCGAGGCCAAGAAAGAGGACCTCAAGCCAGGCTTGGGACAGTGCATCGCGGAGCTGGTAGCGGCGCGGCTCTTCAATGAGCGCAAGGGGACTACGGTCGAGGCGCTCTACGGCGTGGTGACAACCGGAACGAACTGGCAGTTTATTAAGCTCGTCGGGCAGACCGTTTATTTAGACCATGAGGAGCGCTATCTTAACGGCGCACGCCAAATACTGGGAATTCTATTTCACATCGTGAAGGGAAGCTAGTTTGATGCCAGAACCTCCCGACTCCATAATCTGGCTCCCGGATTTTCTGAATACACAGCCGCTCGGTAGCGCAGCACTCTGGTCGTGCCTTGCAGAGCGGCTTCCGTGGAGCACAGGTGGCACGGAGTTTCAGGTGGAGTTCGCGGGAGCCTGGCGGGAAGAGGCCACACAGGTTCTAAGGCTGGCATGGGACAATCAGGCGACGTATCCCCACGCGCGAGGTGTCCCGGAGCGAACGGTAACAGAACTAGGGGCTTGTGCGCTGGCGGTGCTCGTTTGCGCTGGGTATCTTGAGGCTACGGTTGAACGACTCGCAACCGATGGAGATCGGTTTGATTACTGGGTGTGGTGGGGAGATCAATGGTTTGGCTTAGAAGTCAGTGGCACCCAACTTACAAGCACAACGGAGCTCCAGCAGAGGTATCGTGAAAAGGTTGAGCAACTTACAGGCAATCCATACGGACTGCCAGGTTTTGTCGTTGTCGTGAGCTTTGCGACACGCACGATTCTTTTTTCGGCACACTTTCCCGAGGAGGAAGAAGACTTATGAAATTAAAACGACCAGAAGGCATGAAGGGGCTCGATGTCTCCGCACTGAGCGAGCAGCATCATCAAAAAGGCGACTATAAGAGTAGACTTTTGATTGAAGCTCGCCTCCGCTGGGAGGAGTTTCGCGACGACCAGGCGCTTGATATGTACGCGGAAGTTGCCACTCTGGAAGAGGAGTTGATGCAGGAGTGCCGCGCTGCAGAAGTGGGGCCGAAGTACTTCATCCACGCCTTCAGTGCCGCCCACTGCTGGATCAAAGCCGCTGATTTCTACCGCGCACGCCATCTCTGCAACACAATCCTGGAACAGCCCGATATCACGCCACCGCTCCGCGAAAAAGCCGAAGCGCTCCTCCAAGGAGTGCGTGAGGGCCAGCAGGCATCGTGGGAAAAGCTCAACCCGAAACTAGCGGCGTAAGAGCTTGGGTAGCCCGGAACGGGCTTTGTTTGAATTGCAGACGCCCAATTCATTGGGCGGCGAGACAGGGAGAAATGTTTGATGCCAGAGCAGATTGCGGCGACATTGATTCAGGCGCTGCCTTATATCCGGATCTTTGCCGGGAAGACGATTGTGATCAAGTACGGCGGCAACGCCATGATTGATGCGGAGCTGAAAAAAGCGGTGATGCGCGACTTGGTGCTGATGCGCCTGGTCGGGATCAACCCGATCCTCGTGCATGGCGGGGGACCGGAGATCAATGAGGCGATGAAGAAGCT
>JANNDD010000336.1:0-2338 GCA_031387365.1 Armatimonas sp.
CAACACCCTAAAAGTGCCCCTACGCGTTCAGGGCTCGGCGGAGACCAAGCTCGTCACACTGCCTGCGGGCAAGACCGTGGTGATTTTGGGATAAAAATCCATCCTGTAAGAGAGGAGTTATTCTCTCTTACATTTAAATATAATATTCTAAGTCTCTACCTTTATCAGGATCAATATAATATTTCGCTCGCACATACCATGTCATATATTTCTTTTTCAGTTTAAATACATATATCGGATTGAATATAGGATCATCTAAAAATTTTACATCCATTTCCGCAACCCTTCCCATAATTTTTATTCTCAAAACAGAGAATTGACCTTGTTTATAAATCGAATTGCTTCCACAAAAATACCGAGACAGAAACCTACCTCGTTTTTCTTCATCAATATATTTCTCAGCTATAGGTAATAGTTCTTTCATTCTCTCTTTCATCAGACGATTACTCTGCTCAATTAGATCCATATTCACTTTCCAGTTTGCATCAAAGTACGGCTCACAAAAGAGAAAGTCATTCCCTTTTTCCCATTCTTGCATTGCAAGAATCAAGTTAGTCACAACATCTTGAATAAGCTGCTCATCATTCATGGTGGGTTATCAAAGCCGATTAAGACCGTTAATCACGGCCTCACGAAGATCGCCGCCGATGCTCAGGCGGCTGGCGTCGAGCTTGAGGGTTCCCGTGGCGGTGAAGTCTACTAGCGCGACGGTGTAGATTTTCGTGGGATCGTTTGCCGGGGCGCTGAGAACCAGGCCCTTAGTTTTCTGCTTCAGCTCGGCAAGCTCCGCGCCCGTCATCGTGAGTGTGGCGACCTTGTTCTTAAACGGCATCACGGCCCAGATATCGTAGCGGGTCAGCGTCCGGGTGCGAAAAACCTCGAAGAGCCCGTCGCCTTCCACGTGCAAGCCAATCTCGGAGTGCGTGGCCTTTGCCAGCGCCGCCGCGATCGCCTCGGCGGTTCGGTGGGCCCGCTCCGCGGGGGTTGTGCCTAGGAAACGCTCGGGGAGCGTAGCGGCAATCCCGTTCTTCAGCGGCGCGGCGTAGGCATCCGCCACGGCTTTCACATCTTTGGCCTCCTTGAGCTTCGAGGTGATGGGAAGCAGCGCGTACTCATAGCCTGCCAGTTTCCAGCCACCTGCCGATGTCTTGGCGAAGTGGAGATCGAACTTTCCTAGATTCACCCCAAACTCGCCGGTCTGGACAATCGGGACCCCATTTACCACCAGCGGCTTGTACAAAAACGTGTGCGAGTCCCCGCCCACAATGGCGTCAATGCCCGGCACCTCCGCGATCTTTTTGTCATCGTCCACGCCCACATGGGTCAGCGCCACCAGGACATCGCAGTTTTTACGGACAATCGGCACCCACTTCTTCGCCGCCTCGACCGGATCGCTCACCCACCAGCCCTTGACCTGCGGGTAGCCATTGGAGCGCGGCGCGGTCAATCCCAAAAAACCCACGCGTACGCCATTGATCTCACGCACCAGATACGGGTGGACGCCCGGAATCAGCTCGCCCTTTGCCGCCTCTCCCATGCCCGCATTGGCACAGACCCACGGAAAGTGTGAGCGGCGCAGCACTTGCAGCAGCGCGTTCTGCGCCCCGGCGGCATCGAAGCGCTCGGCGGCGTCTTTCAGCTTGAACTCATTGTTACCGATCGTCCCGATATCGTAGCCCGTCGCGTTCAGTGCCTCGATATCCGCGATTCCCTCGTAGGCATTGGTTAGCGGCCCACGGGTCGCCACATCGCCCAGATCAATCACCAGCACAGGGTTCTTCGCCTTCTTCTTCAGCTCCCGAATCAGAGTCGCCCGCCGCGCCGCGCCGCCCACCGATGCCTGCTCGTTCTTGCTGCGCTCCGGCTCCGTGTAGGCAAAGGGCAGCGTGTGCCCGTGCAGATCGTTGGTATGCAAGATCGTCAGGTCAAGTTTGTCCTGCGCCCACGCAGGGAGCGCGGCAAGAGCAAAGGCGACGGCGAGAAAAACACGGCGGGTTAGCATGCCGCTATTTTACCCTGTGCCGCCGGTTGGAAACCGGCGTCTGCAGTGGCCTTTGGCCGCAAAGCCCGTTCCGGGCTCGGGATAAAATAACGAAATGACCACTTGGGAGATCATAGAGCACGGAGAATATCTCTACCAAACCAAAATCCGTGTACATGTCGAGACGGAAGCAAACCGAGGGAAATTCGTCGTACTAGACACCCTGACCGGTGATTTCGAGCTCCATCTTAGCAGGTATCCGCTTTGGACTGTCATGTGTGGCTACTCTCACAAAGCTTGTCCAGACAAACATTGACACAGAAGTTTTCGAAGAGCACAAAATCCTCTATGGAGCAA
>JANNDD010000369.1:0-4089 GCA_031387365.1 Armatimonas sp.
CGTTCCTCGCGACCCCCTCCCGATAACGGGAGGGGGTTTGGTGGGGGAAAGGCCCACCCCCTCAAACTCCCCCTCCCTTCCCGTTATCGGGAGGGAGGGGGCTGGGGGGAGGGAGGGAAATGCCTTCGCCAGCGGTGCGGGCGCGGGAATCGGGGCGATGGAGTCGGGGATTTCTAAGACAGGGGGCGGCGGGAGTGTCCGGCCCTATGTTATCTACAATCCCTGTGCCTGGGAGCGCACCGAAGCCGTGACTATTCGGCTCTACGACACGGACTTTGAGCCGGGGCGCATTATCGCACGCGATGAGAACGGGGCAAATCACCCGACATTCTTTCTGACACGCGGCGACGACTGGGGCCATAGCTACCTGGATATCTTGTTCTTCGCCCAGAATGTGCCCGCGCTTGGCTACAAGACTTTTGCACTGTGCGAGGGTAAAGTCACAGTCGAGGTGCCGCAGGTCAAGGCTCTACAGCGCGACCTCTTCGAGACGCCCTTTGGGATGCTGCGCTTCGACCGCTACAAGGGGGGACTCGTCGAGGTGCACCACCGAGAGAGTGACATTACTTTTCTGGAGGGGGACTACGACAGCCTTGGGGAGTGGGAGCTAACCCGGGAGCAGCCACGCGGGATGACTGCTTGGGTGCTGGGCGGAGTCCTCGACTACCAGCCGATTCGCACGGCAGGCCACCATGTCCACGGAGTTGCACGAAACCGGGGGACGAGCTACCCGAGCGGCAGTAGCATGGCCTACGTTGTCCACCAGCACTACCGCGTCCCCGAGACGAGGAGCACAATAAAAGTACAGTATCTCATCCATGGCTTCGCACCACGCATTGATGTGACGGCGGAGATTGACTGGCGGGAGATCGGGGACGCGGAGCGGGGGATTCCTGGCCTGCGGGTGCACTTTCCCTTTGATGGCTATGACAGCTACGCGCTGCGCTGCGAGACACCGTTTGGCAGTGTGGTTCGGGAGGAGATGGAAGGGGAGGAGATGCCGAGCCTACGCTACGTCCATGCTCACTTCGACGAAGGCGGCTTCACACTCCTCAACGACAGTAAGTACGGCTTCACGGTTCAGGGCGGCAATATTGCCATGCGTGTCGTTCGCTCGTCGTTCGATCCCGACCACGCGCCCGAGGTCTGCAAGCACACGATCCGCTACTCGATGGTCTTCCACGACCAGACCGTGGAAGTGTCAGAGCTAACGCGGATGGGGGCCGCTTTCAATCACCCGCTGATTGCGTTCCCGGCGGGTGTTCAGGAGGGAAGTGGGCCGCTGTCCAAGTCGTTCGCCGCTGTCGAGAGCCCCAATGTCGTGCTGACAAGCTTCAAAAAAGTGGAAGATGGCGACGGTATCGTTCTGCGCTTGGTGGAGTACGATGGGCTCGACACGGAGGCGGTTGTCACGCTCGCCGAGGGCTTCGGCACAAAAGCTAGACTAACCGACTTGATGGAAAACCCCACGGGTGAGGTCGTGAGCTTTGATGGAGTGACCCTACGAGTGGCGATTCGTGCGAATTCTTTAGTGAGTGTAAAGCTCTATTAGCGACTTCGTCGCTTGAGGCTGTGCTATAGTGAGATCGTAAGCTCTTAGGGAGGTTTGAGAATGATTCGACAGGTACTAGCAACGATGTTGCTTGGAGGATTACTGACCGGGGCCGTGTTGCCGCCGCAGAAGCCCACACGGGAAGATCAGGTTCGCAACGATAAGAAAAAGCTGGAGGCGGAGGGCTACTGGCTCTACAACGATCTGCCACGCGCTTTCACCGATGCCAAAGCGAGCGGCAAGCCTATTGTAGTTGTACTGCGCTGCATTCCCTGCGAGGAGTGTGTCAAGCTCGACGATGATATTATCGAGGCCGACCCGAAGATGAAGGCGCTCCTAGAGCAGTTTGTTCGCGTGCGCGTTATTGCTACCAATGGGCTAGACCTCTCTCTTTTCCAGTACGACACCGATCAGTCCTTTGCCGTGTTTCTGCTCAATGCCGACGGCACGGTCTACGGACGCTACGGAACCCGCTCCCATAGAACGGAGTGGCAAGGGGATGTCTCCGTGGAGGGAATGGCCAAGGCGATGGAAGGAGCGCTGGCACTTCATAAAAACTACCCTAAGAACAAGGCGCAGCTTGTCGCCAAGCGTGGCGCGGTGCCAGCGTTCACCAAGCCCGAGCTGTTTCCCTCGCTTCGTGCAAAGTACACCCCATTTCTAAACTACGAGGGTAAGGTCGTCCCAAGCTGTATCCACTGCCACATGATCAGTGAGGCACAGCACACTGTCGCGATTCAGAACCGTCAGCTCACCGACGCCCTTCTCTTTCCCTACCCGCATCCCAAGATCCTGGGCCTGATTCTCGATCCCAAAGAGCGCCCCACCGTGCTGCGCACCGAGCCGGGGAGCACGGCCGCAAAGGCAGGTTTTCTTCCTGGCGATGTGGTTCAGGCACTCGAAGGCCAACCACTTCTCTCCCTGGCTGATATCCAGTGGATTCTCAACACCACTCCCGCCGAGGGCGCAACTCTCAAGGCAAGCGTTTTGCGTGCGGGCAAGCCTAAACTCCTCACCATGACGCTTTCCGACGGCTGGCGACGGCGTGACGACATCTCCTGGCGAGCAAGCACCTGGGGGCTGCGCCGCACCGCTCTCGGGGGAATGAAGCTTGATCCTAATCCTGGTGGTAAGGGATTGCTTGTTGGGCATGTGGGGCAGTTCGGCCCCCACGATCTCGCAAAGCGTGCCGGGGTCGTGAAGGGCGATATTCTGATGAGCTTCGACACCCTCACCAGCCCCGTACGCGAGTCCGATCTAATCGCCCACGCACTGCAAGTCAAGAAGCCTGGCGACACAATCCCTCTGACCATCCAGCGCGGTGGACAGACACTGAACCTTAGCTTTGTGCTGCCTACCCCTTGAGGCTCTCACTCGCTGCCTGAATTCGCGCTAGCTGCAGCTCCCAGAGCCAGCGCATCTTCTCCGCCGTTTCGGGCTTGGAGCACCACTCCATGGGGACATGAAGGCACTGCTCCACCGAAAGTGCCCAGTCCGATTGGGCCTGTTCCCAGGAGTAGTCGGGCTGGCCAAGGGCCTCGTACCAGTGGCGCAGGATGACAGCCTCGTGAGCACTCCGAAGCTCCTGTGGCCACCAGATCACCAGGAAATACGCTAGGTCATAGGTGGCAAGGCCGTAGGTAAGCGACCAGTCAAAGGGCTGGCGGTCCAGGAAGTAAACGGGGGATTCGGCGTTTTTGGGCGTGAGAATATTCGTGGAGTTGAGGTCGCCGTGGAGGAGGCTCATCCCATGCGGGTTGGCCCAGCGTGTTCGGAGAGCTTTCTCATGCGCGGCGAAACGCACTTCAAACTCTTGCCCCGTTGCCTGTTCCAGCGGCGCGACACCGGGGCGGATCTCGGCAAAGTAGCGGTTCCAGACGGCGTCGCTCGGAGCGGGCTCAGACTCCCAGTGGTGCTGATGAAGCCGTCCCAGTGCTTCTGCAACAGCGAGGCCGTAGTCAAGGGTCGGCACCACATCCCGCCTGTTGTGGTGCGTTTCTGATAGATCCTCGAGGAGTACGTGGTAGCCCACAGCCTGCTCGAACTGCGCATCGTAGCAACGAACGAGCGGCGCGTTTGCAAGCCCTACATAGTCTTTCGTGTAGTAGTCCAGCTCCGAGCGTCCAAACGTCTCCCCCAAACAGATCTTTAGCCGCAGCGCCTGCGAGCCACCATCATCAAAAGACACGCTCAACGGCACCTGACTCGACCAGTTGCTCGCCTGTGTTTCTGCCTTGAAATGGGTGACTGTGCGACCGAGCACTGAGGTCAACCAGTCCGTGGAAACCTGCTCTGCATCTAAAAGAACTCGCATGATTTCTCCTCCCAGACGCTATCCTAGCACACCTGAAGTCCAATGGAGTCGAGTGGATTCGTCTCGAGAAATCTTATTGGAAAAGTATTTTGTTAATTTTCTTGACAGGGTAAGTATGCTGCGGTAATATTCTCCTTGCGCTTCGGACAAACCCGACGCAGACGACTAGAAGAAATGACAGTCGTTGATGAACTTTAACAATAAAATAGTGTTTTACAGATAG
>JANNDD010000387.1:0-4060 GCA_031387365.1 Armatimonas sp.
ACAATACTCTCAGGAGGGCTTTTAGGCAAGCTGTTATAAGTGGCAATATCGTCCTGAGTACCGATCGTGAACGCGACACCGTGCCGTGGCTCGTCGAAGAAGTACCCCACGTAGCCCGGCTCCTCCTCGGAGCCAAAGTAGCCCGCGTGCACCGCGAGCTTCGGGTAGGCTTTGCGGACTTTGGTGAAGTCGCTGAGAGTGGAGATCCCCGTGGGGAGCACGTAGCCCGCGCCCATCGCGGAGAGCTGGAGGATCTTCTCGCCCTTCACGAGCGCTACCAGCCAGCTCTCGGGCTCGTCGGCGGTGCCCCCCTCCCACCAGAGTAGCTCTTTGTAGACGGTCGGTGAGGGCTTGGGCTTCTTATGAGTGGAGAGCCCCACTTTCTCCACATTCTGCGGTTTCCCACGTAGCCGTAGCGCCTCAGCGACGCCCATTCCCAAACGCAGCTTCCCAATCGCCTTCCCCGGCTGAATACTTTCTTTCATGACCACATTTTACCTGTTAGTGGGCGTGGTGTTGGGAATTTGCGAGAGCAGGGTACAATCCCTGCATCATGCAAAGACTGCTGATTGCCAATCGAGGAGAGATCGCCGTCCGCGTGATTCGTGCCTGCCGAGAGCTGGGGATTTCCCCGGTTGCGGTCTACTCCGACGCAGACCGCGACGCCCCACACGTCCGCCTCGCTGATGCCGCTGTTTGTTTAGGCCCAGGGCCCGCGAGTGAGAGCTATCTTCGTAGCGAGCTGGTTCTGGAGGCGGCCAGGTCGCTCGGGGCCGATGCGGTGCATCCGGGCTACGGCTTTCTCTCGGAAAACGCGGCCTTTGCCGATGCCTGCGCCGCAGCGGGAGTGACCTTTGTGGGGCCACCGGGCAACGTGATTCGTGCACTGGGCGACAAGATCGGTGCGAAAAATACCATGCAGGCAGCGGGCGTCCCGTGCGTCCCCGGCTACAACGGCGATGACCAAGCCGATGACTTACTGCAAGCGGAGGCGCAGAAGATAGGCACGCCGCTGCTCATCAAAGCCTCGGCGGGCGGCGGCGGGCGCGGGATGCGGCGCGTGGACACGCTGACGGACTTTTTGCCCCAGCTTGCCGAGGCACGGCGCGAAGCCAAGGCCGCATTTGGCGATGATCGGGTGTTGCTGGAAAAGTATGTCCTCAAGCCGAGGCACATTGAATTCCAGATTTTTGGAGACACCCACGGTCATGTCGTGCATTTGTTTGAGCGCGAGTGCAGCATCCAGCGACGGCACCAGAAAATCCTGGAGGAGTCACCGTCGCCCGCGCTGACACCGACCCTACGGGCACAGATGGCCGCTGCCGCCGTGCTGGCGGGGAAGGCAGCGGGCTATGTCGGAGCCGGGACGGTGGAGTTTCTCGTCTCGGGCGATAGCTTCTACTTCCTGGAAGTGAACACGCGCCTGCAAGTGGAGCACCCTGTCACCGAGAGCATCACGGGCACGGACTTGGTGGCCTGGCAAATCGCCGTCGCACGCGGCGAGCCCCTGCCGCTCACCCAAGAGCAGATTCAGTCGCGCGGCCACTGTATTGAGGCGCGTATCTACGCCGAAGATCCGGCAACAGGATTTTTGCCGTCGCTCGGAACCCTGCGGCGCTGGCGGGAGCCTCGTGGGCCAGGGATTCGCGTGGACTCGGGCTACACGGAGGGCATGGAGATCCCGCCGTTCTACGACCCCATGCTGGCCAAAGTGATCGCCTACGGCCCGGATCGTGCCGCCGCGCTCGCTCGGCTAGACCTCGCCCTCTCTGAGTTCGTCGCGCTGGGAGTGACCACCAATATCGAGTACCTGCGCGCCATTCTCGCCGATACTGCCTTTATCGCCGGAGAGCTCCACACGGGCTTTCTCCCCGAGCGATTTACGGGCTGGAAACCCAACGCAGTGATCCCTGAGGAAGTATTAATTGCGCTGGGGACACTCTCTCCCCTAGCCCCCGCCTACCCCCTAGCCCCCGCCGGGCGGGGGAATACCAACGGGAGTACGAATGGGAATGCCTGGCTGGCAAGTGATGGCTGGAGGAACGCAAAATCCTCATGACCGAGTTCAAGTACGCAGACCAGACCGAAGTGAAGGCGGCGATGCTGATGAACGCCTCCGATGCCAATATCTTTGGCAATGTCCACGGCGGCCACGTGATGAAGTGGGTAGACGAGATCGCCTATGCCTGCGCCGCACGCTACTGCGCCGGTGTGGCGGTGACAGCGGCGGTGGATCGTATTGACTTCCACGAGCCGATCCACGTGGGCGAGCTGTTGCACATCACGGCGCGCGTTGTCTGTGTCGGGCGGACATCCATGGAGATCGAGATTGCGCTCCATGCCGAGGACATTCCGACGGGCACGACGCGCCACACCAACACCTGCCACTTCACGTTTGTGGCGCTGGAGAATGTCCAGACACCGCGCCCCCGGCCCGTCCCCAAGCTGATCTGCCGCACGCGCGACGATAAAGCACGCTTTATTCAGGCCAAGATGCGCCGTGAGCGCGGCATGGAGTACCGTAAAGAGCGCGATGCGTTTCTGAAGCAGTTCGAGACATTGAGTGACAGCGAGCTAGATGCCCTACTCGCGGAGGCAACCGTGTGACCAGCACTACCAAGTGGCTCTACAACGACGAAGAAATCGAGGCACGTGCGCCTACTGCGGCCACCACCACGCGGGTGCTCCCCAGCGGCGACCTAGAGATCCAGCAGGCGGGGCGCACCACCACCATCCCCATGGTCAGAGACGAGCGCGGCACAGTCTGGGTCAGCTGGCAAGGCCGCAGCTTCGCCTTCACCCCCGTGACTCCCGGTCGGCGACGTACCCGCGCCAAGAAATCCGGCAGCCTGAGCGCCCCCATGACCGGCGTCGTTGCGGACGTGCTGGTGGCCGTCGGGCAAACCGTGGAAGCCTACCAGCCGCTCGCCATTGTGGAGGCCATGAAAGTTCTCGCGACTCTCGAAGCCCCATTTGCCGGAACGGTCACGGCTGTCCACGTGGCAAAAAAAGATCGCGTCGAGCACGGAGCCGTGCTAGTGGAGATCGAACAGTCGCCCCTCTAATCGCCCCGATTGTAATCGCCCCCGTTCATCGGGGCGATTATGCGGGGAGCGGAGATTCGTCTTCTGCCCGTGAGAAGGAAAACCCGCCCCCCACGCACAAAGAACTAGCATGCGTTCACGAATTTGGATGGGGATAGCGCCGTTGCTGGTGGCAGGCTCGCTGGCAGTGGCCCAAAAACCCGCCACAAAGCAATCCACCGACCCGACGGCGACCTTTAAGTCGGACTGCCTCCCCTGTCACAATGCTGAGCAGAAGCAAGGCGGGCTGAGCCTGGAAAGCACGCTGACACCCGCGCAGGCAAAGCGTATTATCGAGCGTGTGCGCGGCGAGGGTGGGAAAGATAGGATGCCACTGGGGGCTCCGGTGCTCTCCGCACAGAAGCAAACTGTCCTTGCAGGCTGGGAGAAAGCGCTGCGTGACGCAAAACACTGGGCGTATATTCCGGTGAAGCGCCCGCTGGAGCCGCCCGTTGAGGTAAGCGGGATTGACAGCTTTGTGAAAGCGCGACTCGTCAAAGAGAAGCTGAGCTTCGCACCTCAGGCCGATAAAGTGACTCTGTTGCGCCGGGTGACACTGGATCTCACGGGTCTGCCCCCGACGCCGCAGGAAGGGGATGCGTTTCTAGCCGACACGCGCCCCGATGCCTACGAGCGGCTTGTTGATAAACTTCTTGCCTCCCCGCACTACGGAGAGCGGATGGCGCTGCCCTGGCTCGATGCCGCCCGCTACGCGGACTCCAACGGCTTCCAGCAGGACGGCGACACGTTCCAGTATGTCTGGCGGGACTGGGTGGTGAAGGCGTTCAATAGCAACAAGCGCTTCGATGAGTTCACTATTGAGCAGCTCGCCGGGGATCTACTGCCCAACGCCACACAAGACCAGCAGATAGCGACGGGCTTCAACCGCTGCCACTTGCTCAACGGCGAGGGCGGCGCGATTGCCGAAGAGCAGCGCAATGTGATCCTGTTCGACCGGGTAGATGTCACTTCAACCA
>JANNDD010000389.1:0-4757 GCA_031387365.1 Armatimonas sp.
CCAATACTCGGCGAACCCGCCGAGAAGCGCCGCGCCCGCCAGTGCCGCCAGCGTTCCGATGAGCGAGATCGCACCCGACTCACCGGGCTCTGCGGGAGTGAAGTTGGTCACTCGCCTCGGCTTGCCTCCAAAAAGCGAGCCGAGCTCCGTCGCCCACGTGTCGGCGTTGGCGGCGGCCAGTGCGCCTAGCATTGCCTCTGGAGAGCCCAGTACGGCGCAGAGTGCGGCAATGCCCCCGTTGGCGAGCACCTGCCAGGCATCGCGCTGACCTGATTTCTCAAACCCGAGTTTCTCTTTCTTCCGTTTGCCGAGCTTGGAGAGCGCCGTGGACGTTCCAAAAAATGCAAGCAGTGCCCCAGCGGCGAGCCACCCCCCGAAGGCCAAGTGACAGAAGCCGACACAGGCTGCAGCAACTGCGCCAGACACTGTGAGTGCACGCACACGCCAGGCGAGAAAACCAACCAGAGGTGCGCTGATTGCGGCGGCAAGAAGGGGAGTAAGAGGAGTCATGAGCATAAATATACCGCCCCCATGAACGGGGGCGAAACAAAACGGTGCGAGTTCTCAGCGGCTGGCGATCCATAGAATAATTAGAAGCGGTAGGTCGGCGGCGAGAGCGTGGAGCAAGATCGCATCGCCGAGGGTCTGAGTGAGGTCTGCCACTTCCGCCAGAGCAAAACCGATGGCCATAATTCCGAGAAGGGCGAGCGGCGCGACCCAGAGGGGAGCGATCAGAAAGATCGGCAGGCTGTGCCACGCACCAAAGAAGAACGCGACATAGAGCGAGGGCAGTGGCTGCCCTGGGATAAAGCTCTTCAGACGTAGCCCGCCGCGCCAGAACAGCTCCTCGACTAGGGGGTTGCCAATCAGAAAATAGGGAAAAAGCCAGACAAAGCTCGCCTTAGTCACGCCGACCGTGGCGAGGCGCTCCAAGAGTAGATCCGCAGGCAGAAGCCACTTGCCCAGAAATTGGTAGAGCCCTATGAGGACAAGATTGCTGACCGAGGCAACCGTGAGATGGGTACGAAGCGACCACTTCGGGCGCAGCGGACAGGAAAAGCCATCAAGCCGCCACGTGCCGTAGAGGCAACCACAAGCGTAGAACAGAAACGCCAGAAACGCCGAGTGAAAGACGAAAAGGCCCGCCGCGACGGCGGGCCAGGGCAGGAGCGCAAGCCAGAGAGGGCTAGAAAATCGCTTTTTCGGTGTCTTTGTCGAAGACATGGCAGTGTTCGGCGTCTATGACGATGTCCAGTGGGGCGTTCTCTTTGGCGATTGTGCTGGCATCCACGACGGAAACCAGGGCGTGGCCACCGAGGCTGATGTAGAGGTTTGAAGTGGCCCCCATCTGCTCGATAACTTCCACCTGTGCACGGATCACGTTTTCCGGCGTTCCCGACACGAGCGACTTATCGTTGAGGTGCTCAGGACGAACCCCAAAGACCACTTCCTTGCCGACATACGCCGCGAGGACATTGGTACGCTCGGCGCTCAGGGTGACGGAGAACCCGCCGCAGTGGATCACAGGGCGAGCGCCCTCCATCTGCACGGTCGCGCCCTTCACAAAGTTCATCGGGGGCATACCGATAAAGCCCGCGACAAACATATTGGCCGGGTGGCGGTAGATATTTTGCGGAGTGTCGCACTGCTGAAGCAGGCCGTTGTTCATCACCGCGATCCGCTGGCCCATGGTCATGGCCTCGACCTGATCGTGGGTGACATAAATTGTGGTCACTTTGAGCTCGCGTTGGAGGTTGATCAGCTCGAAGCGTGTCTGGACACGCAGCTTGGCGTCTAAGTTGGAGAGGGGCTCGTCCATCAGAAACACTTCCGGCTCGCGGACAATGGCGCGGCCCAGTGCCACGCGCTGTCGCTGCCCGCCCGAGAGTGCTTTGGGCTTGCGGTCTAAGTAATCGGTGATATCGAGCTTCTTTGCCGCCGCCTGGATCTTGGCGTCTATGCTCGCCTTGATCTCCTTGGTCTTACCCGGGTTGGCGAGCTGCTCCCAGATCGGAGGCAGCATACGCAGGCGCAGCCCAAAAGCCATGTTGTCGTAGACACTCATGTGCGGATAGAGCGCGTAGTTCTGGAAGACCATCGCGATATTGCGGTCTCGCGGTGGGACGTCGTTGACAACGCGCTCCCCGATGAGAATCTCGCCGCTCGTGACTTCCTCAAGCCCTGCGACCATACGCATTGTCGTGGTCTTGCCGCAGCCCGATGGCCCGACGAGCACCATAAACTCGCCGTCGTGAATCTCAAGATCGAGATCTTTAACAGCATTGACTTCCTTCTTGGACTGTTGGTCCACGAAGGTCTTGTTCAAATTGCGAAGAATGACTTTTGCCATAATTGTCCTGCGAGGAGTATAACCTAGTCCGGCGGCTTCGGCAACAAGACCGCCACGAAGATTCGTGCATCGGGCTTTGCCAGCGGCGCTACGCTCTCGGTTTCGTCATAGAGCCGGGAGCTTCGGTAGGTCTTCCCGTGCGGCTCACGGCGCACTTCGAGCGTCCGGGCGTTGATGTCCAGAATCCAGTACTCTAATTCCCTTATCAAAGGTCAGCGTGGCGTCGGAGATCTCCATCACCAGAAGCACTTGCTCTTCCGTGGGATGCTCCGGGTAATCATCCGGCTCCCCTGCGACAACGGAAATATCCGGCTCAGGCTCACCGTCGGTGGAGAGGCCAATCGGGAGCTGGCAGAGGACAGTAAAGTCGTCACCCATTGCCTGGGTGACAGCGCTGAGAGACTTTGAAACAGAAGTCGCCTGGGGACGGTTCATAGGCGGTTTGAGATAAATCTCTCCTCGGATAAACTCAAGGCGTGGGGTTTCGCCAAACAGACCCAGCTCCACCGCCTGGTGGTAGGTCTCGCGAGTCCAGTGCCAAGTTAGTGGGTCTCTGGTGGCGCTCATGAGAAAATTATACCGCTACGCCACGATATCTTTTACAACAGTGCCTGCGACATCGGTGAGGCGGTAGTTTCGGCCATTGAAGAAGTAGGTGAGCTTCTCGTGGTTAATGCCAAGGAGGTGCAGGATTGTCGCGTGGAGGTCGTTGATGTGCACGCGGTCTTTAACGGCTTTGTGCCCGATCTCGTCGGTCTCGCCGTAGTGTACGCCCGCCTTCACACCGCCGCCCGCCATCCAGCACGTGAAGGCATGGGGATTGTGATCGCGCCCGGTGCCACCTTTTTGCACGAGTGGCAAGCGCCCGAACTCGCCGCACCAGATCACTAAAGTATCATCAAGCATTCCGCGCTGCTTTAAGTCGGTCAGAAGGGCAGCAATGGGCTGGTCGGTTTCGGCGGCAAAACCTCGGTGGTTGGCGACAATATTGGTGTGGCCGTCCCAGCTTTTCTCATTCTCCTCGCCGCCAGAGTAGATCTGCACGAAGCGCACACCGCGCTCCACCAGGCGCCGCGCCATGAGGCACTGGCGCGCAAAGTGCCCGCACTCTTTTTTGTCTACCCCGTAGAGATCACGAATATCCTGGGGCTCCTTGGCGATTTCAAGGGCATCGGGCGCGGCCATCTGCATGCGATAGGCCAGCTCAAAAGACTCAATGCGCGCCGTGAGCTGGGGATCGTTGTCGGAGGCAGCGAGGTGCTGTTTATTGAGTCTTTGCAGTAAATCGAGCTGCGTACGCTGGGCGGGCTCCGTGAGCTTGCGCTCTAAATCGTTGATAGGCTGGCCTTGATTGTTCAGTGCCGTTCCCTGGAAGACGCCGGGAAGAAAGCCAGAGCCCCAGTTCTGAGCGTAGCCCTTGGGCAGGCCACGTCCCAGCGTGTCGTACATGACCATGAAGCTGGGGAGGCTTTTATTGAGCGAGCCCAGGCCGTAAGTCACCCACGCCCCGACACTAGGAAAGCCCATACGGCTCATTCCCGTGTTGATCTGAAAGAGGGCGGGCGAGTGGTTGTTGGTCTCGGTGTAGCAGGAATGTAGAAATGCCATGTCGTCCACGTGGGCGGCCAGTTTCGGGAAAATCTCGCTCACCCACGTGCCAGACTTGCCGTACTGCGCGAAGGTAAACGGCGACTTCATCAGCGGTCCCACGGAGTCGGCGAAGAAGCCCGTGGTGGCATCAAAGCCCTTGAGCTCCTTGCCGTCGTATTTTTCTAGAGCGGGCTTGTAGTCCCAGGTGTCCACGTGTGATGGCCCGCCGTTCATAAAGAGCCAGATCACACGCTTGGCGTTGCCCAAGCCTCTAGCCCCCGCCTCCTCCGTCAGTAGGCTGGCGAGTGCGAGAGAGCCGAAGCCTGCTCCGGCGCGGCGCAAGAAATCCCGGCGTGTGGGGGAGGCGAAGAAGTGATTCGGCTCATTACTGGACATAGGAAAACTCATTTAGTGAGAAAAGCACCTGGCAGAAATCCGTGAGGGTGCCGCCTTTATTGAGATAGGCGACGCCGTCAGAGAGCTCAGAGGCCGTGGGCGTGCGACCCAGTGCCAGTAAATATGCACGGCGCAGGCTCTCCGCTGGGGCATAGGGGGCTTCGACGCGCTTGGCGAAGCTAGCAGCCCACGTTCTTGCCTGTAGGTTGTTTAGCAGAATCAGCGCTTGCGGAGCCACCGTGGTGCTCTGGCGCATTCCTATGCTCTGAAGCGCGTTGGGCGCGTCGAAAGCGACCAGAAACGGCACTAGCCTGCTGCGCTTGAGAAAGAAATAGATCCCCCGGCGCTTCATGCTCTCGTCGAGTGTTCCGGAACCGTATAGCGTGGTATCAAGCTGACCGCTGACAAAGAGCATCGCATC
>JANNDD010000465.1:0-2120 GCA_031387365.1 Armatimonas sp.
ACAGCACGAAGCTGCTCGGGCTTGGGGACAGCAGGAGATTCGATACCTCTCACTCCTCGGCAGGTCACGAGGATCTGCTCCAGTAGTTCAAGGGCCTCCTCCGTGCTAGGGGGAAGCGGCACGAGTTCGCCGTCCTCCGGCTCGCCGATATAGTCGTCAAGCTCGGGAACCAGAACTTCAATACGCCAGCCGCGATGCGCTTGGATCACGTGCTCTTCCACCATTAAGTGAACGACACCGAAGCGCCATTTTCCCTCGATGTCTTCTGCCAGACCACGAAGGCGCTGGCAGACAGCAGCGAGCCGTTTATCTATCTGGGGAACAACTTGACTCATAGCCCTTTCATACTCCGACCAACGCTTTGGGAGTGAGGATTCGATGGCGTAGCGCTTGACCGTCCCGACTGGTATCAGCCGTGTCGATCAGCAGACTGGCCATCGTCTCAAGCTCAAAGCGACTCTCGACGGGCAGCTTCTGCGCGGCGTTGGTCACCGCGTTGAGAAGCCCGTACATCGTGTCCTGGTGCGTCTCACCCAGAAGGCCGAACTTGATGTACTCGACCGTCTGTTTCGAGAGATTCCACATGTCCGCGATAACCTGAATGGCTCTGGCAGGATCGGGGATGTTGGTCTTGGTGGAGAGCACCATCTGCTCGATGAATGCCGCCGCCACGACCGTTGCCTGACCGATTGCCTCACGCAGTGAGGGCACGAACTGCGCCTGGGCAACATGGATATGCCGCTGACGGAGCAGGCTCTTACCACCCACTTTGCGAACCGCGCCATTGGAGCAAATCTCTCGAAAGACGCACGCATCTATCGTGACTGCCCGAAGCCCTACCTCACTGTTAGCGATATGGATCGCGACAATAAGCGGGTCGCCAGGAAGAGCTAATCTGCTCATTCTGGGATCGATGATCCGCAGGTGGAAACCTTCATCACAGAGATCGAAGAGCTTCACCTTGTAGTCCGTTCCCGCAAGAGCAGGCAGTAAGGCACTCACGAGCTGGCGGTTGTCCAGCTTCTCGTAGCGTGCCGAGAGCACACCGCGGACCTTGGCTCCTTTAGCCCGAATGGTCCAGCGGTCGCCTCCGTCGCCGCCTGCTTTCTTGCGTAGCTCCTCGGGCAAGCCGCGCCAGTGATTCCATTGCGAATCTTGGAGTTCCTTAGGGCACTTGGCGAAGTAGCCGGTAGGGATTCCGAGGCGGGTGCAGGCTTGCCCCATCGCCCAAGGGGTCATAGCAAAGCCAAAACCGTCGTCGTCCGCACCCGGCCAGTAGAGCCGACTGTGCTGCATGGAGACTTCGTGGATGGGCACGAGGTGATCGTGCTTCCCCGCGTCGTCGGTTGCAACGCGATCACAAACACCATCAAGGGTGAAAGTCATGGAAAAGGGTTCCTTTCAAAAGCGAAACAAGCCTAGCCTTAGCCAGGTCTTGATGTTCAAGGGAGTTGTTAAGGGTCGCGGATACCTCATGTCCGGCAGAGCCGGAGCAGATGGGCTCCGATAGCACGACAGACCCGTTTACCCCTGGATCGGGGAGATTTGGAGGCCGTTGTCTGCCGTGCAAAACTCAGCGTAGAGCAGCGCGGCGACAATGCAAAAAAATGGTATCCATTTGGATACTCCCAAATGGGTACTCCCAAATGGATACCATTTTTTGCTCGTACCCCCGTCCAGGCCGCATCATAGAGAGAACTTAGCCATAACCACCTGTGAGCAATGCTCGCGAGGGAGTCCAGGTGCTCTCTTAACAGCGGCCTACAGGAAACTAGAAAGGATTATTTGTGCCAGACAGAAAGAAGCCAACCAAACCCAAAAACCATTCCCATAACCGTCTCAAAGAATTTATGGATCACTCCGCCCGCTACTCTTTTATGGGTATGGAGCGCTTGGCCGTAGATATCGGCATTGCCTACATCACTCTCAAGAGAATTCGGAGCGGAAAACGAAAACCAAGCCTAGTAACAGCACAGCGTATCGCACGACTTTTCTCTGAAGATCTAGCGGTAAGCATTTCAACGGATGAAATATTTTCTGAAATGGGAACCTACCCCACGGAAAATGTCTGCATCCTTATTGGTTGCTCAGGATGCTGATTTCGTTTGTAATGAGCATCC
>JANNDD010000964.1:0-14987 GCA_031387365.1 Armatimonas sp.
AGCACGACCCCCGCTTTGGGGTCAATCACGGCCACGGCATTGATCCCCGCCTCGCAGACATAGAGCCGTGTCCCCGCTTTATTCAGTGCCATGCCGGTGGGGATCACACCACGCAGTAGCGCGGTCTCTTTAGTGGGCGTGAGCTTGATACTCTTGCGCGGCTTCATTGTCGCGACATCGAAAATCTGCACTGTGTCGTTGTTGGCATTGCTCACAAAGAGCAGATTGCCACGCAGCAACAGCGCATTGGGCGCACTGCCGCCCACGGACTTGCCGCCGTCCGCTGGGGCGTGAATCAGGATGCCCGTCTTTGCCTTTGCCGTCACTTTCGGCGCGGCGGGGTTGCTCACATCATAGGCCCAGAGGCTCTGTGCATCAGGGACATAGGGGCTTCCCAGGCCGGGTACTTTTCGGCCCTCACGCTCGACCCCATTTTCGGCCTCTTTCGACGGAAACCCAAACGCGGGCACGGCGAGGCCACGCTTGCTCCCGCCACTTCCGGGCGCGGGCGGTGGCACGAGGCTATAATCGAAAATTCCAATGTTGGCGATAAAGAGCCGCTTACCATCGGCGGAGAGCACGCAGGCATACGGCTGTCGCCCTGCGGGCACGTCCGCCGCTACTTTGCCGCTTTGCCGATCAAAGACCACCACTCTCTGCCGCGCCACGTCCACACCATAAACCCAGCGCTCGTCGGGCGAGAGGGCGATGTCATTGATGTAGGCTTCTTTATCTGCCGCGATCTTCACCGTCTCCGCGTCCCAGTCTGCCGTGTTGTAGATCTCGATCCCATGGCCCGCATCACCGCTGGAGACGATATAGTGCGCTCCGTCTTTGGTGAAGACGCCTGCAAAACCCGCATCGCGCCGCGCAATCACCTTGGGTTTTGTCTCGCTGGAATTTATTGGCCAGAGCGCCAAGCCGCCCTCATAGAGCCCCGCAAGCGTCTTGCCGTCCGGCGAGAGCCCCACGCTCCATAAGTTCTCCCGTGGAGCCCAGAGCCGCTTGCCCAGCGGTGTGAGAAAGCGCCCATTGGGCAGAATTGTCGTGCCGCCGGGCACGACTTTGGCGAACTGTGTGCCTGCGGGCGCACCAAAATGAGGGAATGTTTTTTGCATGGTCTAAAATTCAGAGAGGCTCCCGTTAGGAGCCTCTCATCAAGTGTCACGTGCCTTGCGGCAACTACTTACCTTCTTTTTCCGCCCGTTGCGCTGCCATCGTGTTTGTGGACGCGGCAGCAGCTGGCGTGTTAGCTCCCGGCTGAGCCTTAGCCGCGTTTTGATCCACGACGGTTTCTTCTTTTGTTGAGCAACCCGCTAGCGCGAGCAGAGCCAGTGCACTGAGAGCGAGGATTTTGATTTTCATTACCATCACTCCTAGTCCAGCCAGAGGCAGTTTGCACCACCTGCTGTCGGGCAACGCGGGTAGTTGGCGCGGATCCAGTCCGTGACTTGATCACAGCGCAGGGTGCTCGGGATGTTGGTGCCATCAGGCTGTGCTGTTCCAGCGTTGTTGACGATATAACCAGGGTCTGCACAGTAGGCCATGCGACCAATTGCCGGGACAGCGGGCATGACCATGCGGCCATTGAAGCCACCCGTCATAAATCCGCCAATCATCTTGACGTTTTTAGCATGGCCATCCATGAAGCCCATATTCCACTGAGCACCGTGACGGATTGCGGAGTTACGGCTCATAGCGCCTGCACCGTCCATCGCGAATCCAATACCTACCGTCATACGGGGAGTATCGTAGGTGTCTCCGTAGGCGAACATCTCTGCAGGGCTGTCAATGGAGGCAATTGCCGTTCCAGGATGGCGGCGACCACAAGCATCACCCGCTACAGCCGCGATGGAGGGGCCCATCAGACCACCGCCACGGTAGTTGATCGGTCCCCAGTTGTAGCCGTAGCCTGAGTACCGGCTCTGGACATACACACCACCCACACAGCCTGCGGTCACACCCGCAGCGGAACCCTGAGTACGGGGGCCGCCGTTAGTGCGATCCGGGCAGTTGAGCACATCAAGGTTCTTGATGTAGGGCATCAGCTCTGTCCACCACTCCCAGCCACCACCACGAGCACCCGGAGTGGTCTCGTCATAGTCTTGGACATACATCATCATGGACGTGCCGATTTGCTTCACGTTCGAAAGGCAGGCCGTCTGGCGAGCCTTAGCACGAGCCTGGGCAAAAACAGGGAAAAGAATAGCGGCGAGAATCGCGATGATCGCGATCACGACTAAGAGTTCGATAAGGGTGAAACCACGTTTTGTTTGTTGCATTTGTTTGGTACCTCCGCTGCTTGGTGAGTTTATCTCCACGCAGTCAGTCTATCCCCGACGATGGGGCGAACTATTAACACAGAGCTAAGAAACGGTTAAGAGCCGTTTATGTTGACGATACCGCTGCAGGTGCAGGAGAGGATCCCGCGCTTGCAAATCTAGTGTGACAGGAATTGTTAAGAAAGTCAAGCGCAAAAAAAGTGCCCCCGATTTCGGGGGCACTTTTTCAGGAGCTAAGTCCCCCAGCCAGAGGCTTTGTACTCTTCCCAAACACGCTCATAGACGGCTTTGGTATCGGCGGCGATGACATCCCAGTTGAAGATGCTCTCGACGCGCTCGTAGGCGTTTTGTGCCATCCAGCGCGCATGACCAGGGTCGCGCACCGCACGGGCGATCCCCCAGGCGAGCGAGTCTGCATCGCCTCTTAGGGTTGTCGTGCCCGTCACGTTGTGCTCGACCACCTCAGCCAGTCCTCCCGCATCGCTCACCACCACAGGGGTGTGCGCCGCCATGGCCTCCAGCGCCACGATGCCAAAGGGTTCGTAGAGACTCGGGAAGACGGCGACATCGGCCACTTGGTAGAGATTATCCCGGTCCTCATCACTCACGCGCCCCGTGAAGTAGACATGATCCCAGACCCCGAGCTGCCGGGCGAGCGCCTCTAAGTGCCCCCGGACGCCGCCACCGGAGATCACGAGCTTGGCATTGACCCCCAGTGCCCGTACTTTGGGGAGCGCTTGCACCAGAATATGTGCGCCTTTTTCGTGAACCGGCCGACCGATAAAGAACACCAGCTTCTCATTATCCGCGACAAAACGGCGGCGAACACTCCACCACGCCTCACCCTCCAGCCCCTCGAAGACGCGTGTCTCCACCCCGTTGGGCAGCACGTCCATCTTGTCCCACGGCACGCCCAGCGCGTACTCCACCTCGCCACGCATGAAGTTTGAGCAAACGATCACCCGCCACGACTCATGGGCAAGCTCCGTCTCGCACTGATTGATGTAGCGCTGGCCCTCGGTGCGAATCCCACTGTTGCGCCCAAACTCGGTGGCATGGATTGTCGAGAGCATCGGTAGTTTGTAGCGCAGCTTGAGCGCGATCCCGGCAAACTGACCTAGCCAGTCGTGAACATGGAGCACAATCGGCGTTTTATTCTTTTTACGCGCCTCTTTTTTCTGCCACTCTTTAATCAGCGCATCGGCGCGCTCGTCTAATTTATCGTTGAGCAAGTGGACCCAGTGCACAAAATTATCCGATGGATCCGTTACGGTGACGCGGTGAATAAAGAGATTCGGAACCGGGTTCTCCTCAGGGGCACCGCCCGAGTCTCCGCAAGTGACCACATGGGTCTCCACGCCCGACCGCGCGAGTGCCGGGGCAAGGCCCTCCAGCGCCGCCGCGATACCGCCCACCCGCATGGGCGGGTACTCCCAGGAAAGTAAGATTGCACGCATGTGCCAATTGTACCTTGTATACTATGGCCTATGAAACGACACTTTCTTGGTAGCTTAGTTCTTCTCTCTGTCCTGATGGGGTGTGCGGGGAGTAGCACCACACCGCCTCCCACGACACCTGACTATTTTAGTGAGCTCAGCCTCTCGCTACGCTGGTCCAGCAGCAAGACTACCAATCCTCTAAAAGTCTTTATTGGCCTCGACGGAACCACCGACCGCTCGACGGAGGTGATGGCTGCCGCTAGTGCCTGGAGCACGGGCACGAGTAATCTAGTACGCTTCGCACAGACCACCGATGCCAGCGAAGCAGATATCACCGTGGCATTTAGCGATACAGTGGACTCTTCCGATGGCGGTGCGGGGATTGCCAAAGTGAGGTTCTTTGATTCGCCCAGTAATCCCACCACGGATGGCATTATTCAGCAGAGTGACATCACCTTCCGAAAGGGCGTCTCCAGTGCGCTTCTTCTGCCCGTTGCCGAGCACGAGTTCGGCCATAGCCTGGGCATTGTTGGGCGTAACTTAGGAGACGACGGCCATAGCTCCTTCTCTGGCGATGTGATGCACGACGTCATCAAGACCAGCTCCGCGCTCAGCTCGCGTGACAGCGCAACGCTAATCCAGCTCTACGCTCGAACGCGCGCCCACTAGGGAGAGGGCGAGCTTGGCGGTGCGCTCCGCACCGCCTGGCTCGCCGAGCTGAGAGCGCACTTGGGCTAAGTCGCGGCGCATCCGGGCCATGCGATCTGGATCGAGGAGCATTCCCAAAATCTCCGAGGCGATTGCCTCCGGGGTCGCTGCTTCCTGTAAGAGCTCCCGGCAGATCTCCTCGCCTGCGATAATATTGGGCATTCCCACAAAGCGGGGTAAGCTCTTACGAACCAGCGCGAGCTGGAGCGCATTGCCGCGCCCGAGCTTGTAGACAATCACCATCGGCTTTCCCAGGATCGCTGCCTCAAGAGTTGTGGTTCCAGACTTGCAGATCAGCGCATCTGCCGCGGAGAGCACATCGTAAGTGGCATCCTCAACAATGGCGAAGGGCGGAATGACCAGCCGGTCACTGCGGTGGGGCTGTGCGTGCTCACTCCACTCCCGCTGCCGCTGGCGTAGCGCATCTGCCGAACCCTCCGCCAGAACGACGCGGCGTTGCCGGGTGTCTGAGGACGGCTTGGGCTGTTCCTTAATCACCTCGGGGTGGCGCGTGGCCTCAATGATCGCCGCCTCTACCTGCGCCCGCGCCACCGTGGGAGCGAGGGCGATCAGAAACTGGACACCGGGGATGCGCTGGGCGATCTGGAGGGCGGCGGCAAGCTGGACGGGCAGGATGGCCTCGATCTCCTGCGTCCGGCTTCCAGGCAGTAGCCCAACCAGGGGTTTATCCGTATCCAGCCCGTACTTCTGGGCAAAGACAGCAAGCGGCAGCGAGGGCTTCACCAGATCGAGCAGCGGATGCCCGACAAACTCCGCGCGGACACCCAGCCGGTTGAGCTCGCTCGCGTTCCAGGGAAAGGGAGAGGCAACGGCGTCCACCAGGCCGCTCAAGGGCGTGTACTTTAGGGTCTTGTGCCACGAGCCCGGGGGGAAGTAGTAGAGGATCTTGGTTTGGGGGAGGTGGCGCCGTGCCCAGGGGACTAGCCCCTGAATGGGGCCGATTCCTAGGTGGAAAGCCCGTGCATCAATGGGGATGAGAACATCGGGGGGGCGCTTCTTGAGCTCGGTGAGGAGCCGGTGGCGGGCGGAGAGCATCTGCGGGAACAGCTTGAGGGCCGCCGCGATACCAATGACACCAAAGGCATTGGCATCCACCAGAACCTCTGCGCCCGCGTCGCGCAGCCACGTGCCACCGCTCCCATAGATCTCCACCTCCGGAGCGAGGCGACGCAGCTCACGAGCGAGCTGACCCGCGACGCGGTCTCCGGAGGCTTCGGCGGCAGTGATCGCAATGCGCATAGGTTAGCGCCGGGGGCGGTCTTCCTGACGGCCTGAGGTACCGTCTTTCATCCGCTCAATGAACTGCACTAAGTAGTCCAAGTCCGGGTTGGAATCCAGCTCCTCTGCAATCGCCTCCAGTGCCTGGGTACGGTTCAGGTTGGAGCGGTAGAGGAACTTATAGGCCTGCTTGAGCGCGTTTCGCGTATTGGCATCAATGCCCGCACGGCGTAGCCCCCGAATATTCAGATCCAACACATCGGCGGGGCGGCCATCCGCGAGCATGAACGGGGGGACATCCTGAACCACTTTGGAGTACCCGCCCACCATGGCGTAGCGGCCCACACGCACGAACTGGTGCATCCCTACAATGCCCCCGACAACCACATTGTCCTCGACATAGATATGCCCGGAGAGGCCCGCATACGACGAGAGCATGACTTTGTTACCGACATGGCAGTTGTGGCCGATATGCACGTAGGCCATGATCAGCCCATCTTCACCCACCGTTGTGGCCTCGTCCTCACCCGTGGAGCGGTGAATGGTGACAAACTCGCGGATCTGGGTTCGGTCACCGACACGCACAAACGAGCGCTCGCCCTTGAACTTGTTGTCCTGGGGGGGGCCACCGAGCACGGCACCGGCACGCACCTGGCACAGGTTGCCCAGCTCCGTGTACTGCTCCATCACCACATGCGGGCCCAGAATCGTACCCTCACCTACAATACAGTCGGGGCCGATAACCGTGTAGGCACCGATCTCCACATTTTCCCCGATCTGAGCAGTGGGATCAATGACAGCAGTCGCGTGAATTTTAGAGGTACTCATAGATCGTTCATATTCCCTTCCGCCAGTGCAAAGGAGATGTCGGCCTCCGAGGCAATCTTACCGTCTACTTTTGCCTCGCAGTGAATCCAGCCCATCGGGCCACGTACTTTAATGACCGTGATCTCGATCTCTAGCACGTCGCCCGGAACCACTTTGCGCCGGAAGCGTGCTTTCTCGATACCCGTGAGCAGGGCTAGTTTGCCCTCGTTGCCCGGCTCTAGCAGGAGCAATACTCCCCCGACCTGAGCCATACACTCGATCTGCAAGACTCCTGGCATGATCGGAACCATCGGGAAGTGCCCCACAAAGTGGGGCTCGTTGACTGACACGTTCTTGCGAGCTAGGATGCGCTTACCCAGCTCTACTTCGAGCACACGGTCTACAAGTAGAAAAGGATAGCGGTGTGGCAGGATACGCAGGAGCGTCGCCGCCTCAATCGGCAAAATTATTTCGTTACTCAAAATCAATCCTCGACAAAAGGGACGCCAGTTGGCAGTTTAGCCCATGGCTGGGTTTCATGGCGATTATATCCGCTTTTGGCAGAAAACCAGCAAGCAGCAGGTCGCCTAGTAAGTCTAAAAGTTTATGACGGGCAAGCTCGTTGTCAAAGCGAAGTGCGGGCTCGTAGCGATTGGGGTGGACAATAACGGCATTTTCCAGCGAGCCCCCCTTGGCCAACCCGGCGTCCAGTAGCTTCTGGACTTCCTCAATGAAGCCAAAGGTGCGCGCGGGGCCGATCTGCTCCGCATAGTCCTTGCCGTCCCAGCGCGCGAGCTGTGTTCCGACGAGCGGATGCTCAAAGGCGATAGCGCAGGTGACGGTGAGCTTCTCCGCGGGATAGCAGGCGATAAACGCGCCTCCTCGGCCCGTCACAATAAGTGGCTGGGGAATCTCGCGCAGGGCAAGTTCGCCTTGGGGCAGCACTGCCGCCCAGCCCGCCGCACTTCCATCGAGAATAGGGAGCTCCGGGCCACTCACACTCACCTTGAGATCGCGGATACCACGCCCGGCGCAGGCGGAGAGCAGGTGCTCCACGGTCGAGAGACGGGCCGCGCCACAGCCCAGCACCGTACAGCGCAGTGTCTCCACGACATTCTCGGCGCGAGCGGGGATGAGGCCCTCAGGTGTCTCAAAGAGAATGCCGGAGCCCGGAGGAAGTGCACTGAGTGTTGCGGAGCAGGGCTGGCCGGTGTGAATGCCGATGCCTGAGAGAGTCGCGTAGGTCATACCCTAGATGATACAATATCCGCTAGCGAATTTTCTCATGAGCCGTATGATTCATCGCCAGCCAATCTGGACCTGGAGCCTGCTTCTGCTCTCCACCCTTTTGCTCACCCCGAGCACGACGGCGGTGGTGCTGGCGGCGCTGCGCCAGGCAAATGTGGCGGTGGTTCCCGCCGAGGCCGCGGTTGCGCCACGCCGGGCGACGACTCAAGAAGAAGAAGCCATCAAGGCCGCCGCCCAGAGTGGCCGCCTCAAGCTGGTGCGTCTGGAACCGGCGGCGGATCTAAATGCGCTGGCCGTTCTCACCCCCACTCGAGCAAGTGTGTCTCTGCCCGAGCGACGTAGCGAGCGTCCGCTCTGCGCCGCACCCTCCGCGCCACGGGCTCGCTATGAGCGCACCGTCTGTGGCTCCCGCGCACCGCCGCACGGGTAAATCGCCTTTTCTCTTATTTCTGCTTTCCCCGACCCTGAAAGGCCGGGCTTGGCTTTACGCCGTCCTCTTGGCTTTACGCCGTCCTGTGGACGGCAAGCCTCTTCTGAAGATATTTAAAATTTAAAACTATGGATTTTCTACGAAAACTTTTTGATAATAACGAGCGTGACATCCGCAAGTACCGTAAGGTCGTGGAGACGGTCAACGCGATTGAGCCGACGTTTAAGAAGCTCACCGACGAAGAGCTCAAGGCTAAGACCGAGGAGTTCCGGCTTCGTGTCGTGACCCAGGTCTGTGCAAAAGTGGAGGATAAAATCGCCACGATTGAAGCGGAGTTCACGAGGCGTGCTGAGGAGCTACTTGGGAGCTCAGAGCTTACCGACGAGCAGCGCAAGGCCCAGACCGAGGAGTTTCGGCAAAAGCTTGATGAGGTGGTGGGCGATAAAGACCGACGGCGTGCTGAGGCGCTGGAAGGTGTGTTTCGGAAGTTTAATCCCGAGGACGACAATGGGAAGTCTAGCCTGTTCTACCGGCGTGTCGGCGAGATCTTGGGCTACCGGGACAACAAAGAGCTGCGCGCCGCCTACGATAAGGCGCTGGATAGCATTATGGTGGAGGCATTCGCCGCGTGTCGTGAGGCGGCGTGGCGGACGCTAGGGATGCGTCACTTTGATGTTCAGCTTATTGGTGGGATGGTTCAGCACGATGGTCGTATCTCCGAGCTGCGCACCGGCGAGGGCAAGACACTGACATCCACGCTGGCGACCTATCTAAATGCGATTGCCGGAAAAGGCGCGCACCTCGTGACCGCCAACGACTATCTTGTCAAGCGCGATGCGGTCTGGATGGGGCCGGTCTTTGCAGCTCTGGGGATGACGGTTGGCATCTTGCAGGGGCACTCCCCGGAGACGGGTGAGGGCGGTGGGACTTTTATCTACGACCCGACCTACGAAGACCCGGCAGCAGATGGGCTGGATGAGCGCTTCAAGTACTCCCGCCAGACCCACGACCGCCGTGATGCCTACTCGTGTGACATTCTCTACGCCACCAGCGCCGAGCTGGGTTTTGACTACTTACGCGACAATATGGCCCCCACTCTGGAGCACGTGGTTCAGCACCGAGGGCACTGGTTCGCGGTCATTGATGAGTGCGACTCGAACTTAATTGATGAGGCGCGCACCCCACTGATTATCTCCGGTACCGCACAGCGCTCCAGCGAGCTCTACTATGTCTTTGCGGGAATCATGCCCCAGCTTGAGAAAGGCACCGCCAAGAAAGACAAGTACGACACGACCACGGATGAGAAAGACTACACCGTGGACGAGAAGGCTAAGAACGCGACATTTACAGAGCGCGGAATGGAAAGGGTCGAGGAGATTCTGCGTAAGATGGGGCATGACATTCAGGACATCTCGGCGATGGAGAACCTGGAGTACATGCAGCATGCCGTCGCCGCCCTGAAAGCGCATGGGGTCTTTGAGCTGGACGTAGACTATGTTGTGAAACCCAACCAAGAGGAAAAGCCCGAGATCGTGATCGTGGATGAGTCCACGGGGCGCTTGATGTTTGGGCGGCGCTGGTCCGACGGCCTGCACCAAGCAGTGGAGGCCAAAGAGGGGATCAAGATCGAAAACGAGCAGCAGACACTCGCGACCATCACGATCCAGAACTACTTTAGGCTCTATGCCAAGCTCGCCGGGATGACCGGAACCGCCAAGACCGAAGAGGACGAGTTCCGCAAGATCTACGCGCTCGACGTGGTGCAGGTGCCCACCAACAAGCCTATGCTCCGCAAAGACAATGCGGACATGATCTACAAGAGCCTAGAGGCCAAGCTACGTGGGATCGCCTCGGAGATTCTGCTGATCCACTGCCGACAGCAGCCACTTCTCGTGGGAACGCGCTCGATCGAGATGAGTGAGCGTGTCAGCTCCCGACTTACCTTCCAGACTCTGGAGCTATTGGCCGCCGTGGTGATTCTGCGGACACGGCTCCTAGAGAAGCGCAAGGAGGTGGGCGAGGAGAAGTACGCGCAGTTCTCCTCGGTGCTCAACCGACGGCTCGATGACCTGAACCTGCCGATGCTCGCCCCGCTGGCAAAAGAGCTGAGCATGGGCACGAAGATGACCGATGAGGCACAGGTAAGCGCCTTCGCTTCTATTATTGGGCTTAAGAGTGACGAGGAGCTCAAAGCGCTACGCGAGGCGCTGGAGTACGGCATCCCGCACAATGTTCTGAATGCCAAGTACCACGAGCAAGAGGCGCTGATTATCGCCGAGGCCGGGCGGCGCGGTGCGGTAACCATTGCGACCAATATGGCGGGCCGTGGCGTTGATATTATCCTCGGGGGCTCGCAGTACAAGGAGCTGGCAGGGGAGAGCGAGAAAGAGCGCGACTACTCGTATCGTCGCGGCGGGCGGCGCGCGGGGATCGCCCATGTGGTGACCGGCCGCGACTTGGCCGCCGATGCGACGGCGGGCACCCAGTCTCTCACGGAGGAGGCGGCGCTGGATCTTGCTCAGGAGCGTGAGGAAGTGCGCAAGCGGGGCGGGCTCTACATTCTGGGCACCGAGCGCCATGAGTCGCGGCGCATTGATAACCAGCTCCGAGGCCGCTCGGGCCGTCAGGGAGACCCCGGCACCAGTAAGTTCCATGTCTCGCTGGAAGACTACCTCTGGCGCGCATTTGGAGAGCGCAACAGCCTCCAGATGGCGGCGCTCAAGGCGTGGGAGGAAGACCAGGCCGTAGACATGCCGATCCTCTCCAAGATGATCGAGAGGGCGCAGAAGAAAGTGGAGCAGCACAACTTCGACTCTCGAAAGCATGTTCTTGAGTACGACGATGTGATGAATGTCCAGCGCGAGGTGATCTACGGCGAGCGTCGCAAGATCCTGGAGGAGGCTGAGCTGCGCGACACGCTTGTTAGCTACCTGCATGAGAGCGTCGAGACCGCTGTCGAGCTAAACTGTCCTGAGGGAGTGCCCTCGGAAGAGTGGGACAAAGAGAAGCTCTATCACGAGCTCAATGAGCAGTTCCCGCTGGCTAACTTTGCCAGCTATGAGGAGCTGAAGGACTTCACCAAGGCCGACCTCACGAAGCGACTGCACGAGCTTGCCGATGAGGCCTATGATGCGAAGGAAGAAGAAGTCGGCAGCGAGCTGATGCGCGAGATCGAGCGGCACTTGTTGCGGCAGACCATTGACCAGACCTGGATCCAGCATCTCCAGAACGTGGACTACCTGCGCGAGGGAATCGGGCTACGCGGCTACGCACAGACCGACCCGCTGGTGGCCTACAAGACCGAGGCCATGAAGCTCTTCAGCGACATGCAGGCCGGGTTGGTGGGAGACACCGTGCGCAATGTCTTCGTGGCCCAGCTCCAGCAGGAGATGACAGACTACGAGCAGGAGCAGGATATCTTCAACCTCCTCCAGCAGTTCGGCGGCGAGTCAAGCCCGATGGAGCTGAACGGCGAAGGGGGCGAGCCTACGGAGAACCCGATTGTCCCCGAGGTCAATGCACTGCTTGCCGCAGCTGCTGAGGCGGCACAGAGCACGGCGCCACGTAAGATTGATCCTAACGATCCGTGTCCGTGTGGTAGTGGCAAGAAGTACAAGCAGTGCCACCGTGGCAAGCCCCTGCCTTCGGATGTCGTGTAGCCTTCCGCGTAGAATAAATCCGCTCCGAAAGCCCGCCTTAGATGTTTCCAAGGTGGGCTTTCACCTATTATTCATCTCCACTTTTTAGAATAGGGTTATGGGATTTGTGGCGACACCATGCGTAGAGTGGGGGCGTGGCGAGGAGTGTGACCGTGGAAAGCACTTTGAATCTCTCACGGTGCAACACTGGGATCGGTTCTATGCCTATGCGTATCGTCACTGTGGTAATACTGCCGATGCGGAAGACTTACTGGCGGAGTCACTCCTGGAAGCTTTTCAGGCGTTTGATTCCTACCAAGGGCATGGTTTTGACCGGTGGGTGTTTCGTATCCTGACCACCAATCGCATTGACCAAACGCGCCGTGCCAAGCGCCGCCCTGTGCATGCCCTCTCCGAGTTCGAGGAGCCTGTGTCCGACAGTCCTAGCCCGCAGGACTGGTTGCTCGACCCGCTGCTCTCCGAGGAATTTCAGCTAGCCCTCCAGAAGCTTCCCGAGCCCTTCCGAGTGCCGCTGCTTCTGTGTGACCTGGAAGGGCTAGACTACGCGGCCATTGCCAGTCGCCTCCAGATTCCCATTGGCACGGTTCGCTCGCGCATCCACCGGGCACGAGAGCGTCTGCACCAGGAGCTGAGCCAGTTCTGCCGTGTCAAAGACTGTTCCGTCTGTGGGAAAGTAGCCACGAGTAAAGTGTTGGATTCGCGTAGGTAGCGCTCCAGGCATCGTGGCCTGCCTCGGGATAGAGGGTCAGGCGGGCTTCTGTCGCTCCAGATTTTCGCAGCGCAGCGATCATCTCCTGCGAGTGCCTCACCGGAACCGCATCATCTTTTTGCCCATGAAATGCCCAAGTGGGGAGCTCCGTGAGACGTGCGGCGTCGGCGGGGTCGCCTGCGCCGCAGATCGGGACGATGGCGGCGAAACGCTTCGGAGCGAGCAGCGCCGTGGCCCAGGTGCCGTAGCCGCCGAGGGAGAGCCCGGTGAGATAGAGCCGGGAGTTATCTAGTCGGTACTTTTTCTCCAAGTCCGCGACGAGTGTTAGCACCTGCTCGGGCCGCCACCAGTCGTCTACGGGGTTCTGGGGCGCGACAATCAGAAAGTCTTTGGCGAGCTTCCAGGGACCGTGGACTTTGACGAGATCCAAGTTGTCGCCCGCTTCGCCGGAGCCGTGCAAGAAAAGTAGCAGCGGCCAGCGCTTGTTTTTGTCACTCTCATAGCCTGCGGGGAGCTGGGTGGCATACCGAAAGCGCGGTGTGGCGCTAAGCTTCTGCTGCAAAGAAAACCACCAGCGATTGTCCCGGGCGTCGGCACTGAGCCGGGCGACCGTGGGCTCCTCGGGTTTGCACTCCGCGAGACCTGCGAGCAAGATGGCGCTCTTGGGATCATCGCTTAGATGCGCCAGAAAGCGGTCACGCAGGAACGCGGCGATGTCTGCCTGGCGCTGCTTGCTGATCTCGCGCGCAACACCTAGCTCCTCCGGGATGCGCCCGGAGAAAAAATTGGGTTTCTCCCAGGCATCGTGGCTGCCGGGAGATTTATAGAGCGTGGTGAAGAACGTCCGCGATAGGCCACTCTTGCTCTTGAGGGTGGTGACGGCCCCATAACGTCCTGGTGTTTTGGGCTGCGTGATGATCTTCTGCTCTGCATCATAGAACACGGTGCTAAGCGTAAACGGCCCGATTGCCGCCTCGACACGCGGCGATATCTCGGGTGTTGGAAAGCGATCCTCGGTGAAGACAAAGCGTGAAAAACTAAGCTTGGCCTCGGCGAGGGTGTTCTTACGCAGACCCTGAACATCTTCCAGTAGCAGAGGAGAGAGAAGAGGTGAGGGTGAGCGTTGCGTTTCTGCGCCACAGGTCACTGTGCCCACCCAGGCACGACTTAGGGTGACTTCGGCGACGGCACGGCCTGACTTGGAGCCAAACTTTCCTCTGGCGAGAACTCCCTGGCTGTCGCGCACGGCAAAGGCAGTGTTTTGCTTCTCCCATGGGGCGGTAAGCGTAAGCGTGGTACGCGGGAAGTGGCTGTAGTCTGCTTCAGTAGCCACTTGGAGCATTGCCAAGCCCTTAGAAGAGATCTCACTGAGGCGCAGACGAATCATCTTTTTGGGATCGTTGTAGGCGCTGCCGCCAGGATGTAAGCCCGATTGATTGACCGCGCCACTATTGTCTCGGTCGTTGACCACTATCTGAAAGGCAATCTCCTGCCCAAGTTTTGGCACAATTCCGAGCTGTTCCCAACCCAAAACGGCAGTGAGTCGGTAACCGCCTCCTGTACCATATTTCGAGATCTTTGCCTGACACTGTAGCGGCCCCCGTTTTTTCGTCCGATGATCTGCCTCCACTATTTTTGCGCTGTAGCTGCTGATAAGAAACTGGACATACTGCGCCTCCCCGACTTTCGTCCCTAAAAACAGCTCTACTGAGTCGCCCTGCCAGAGGTTCTCCGTGCCTGGTTGCTCGCTGGCGAGATTGTCTTGCACATCGACCTGAACATGGAGCCCATCTGTGTCCCAGAACAGGAGGAGAGAGGGATTAAAGTCCGTTGGTTCACGCCAGCCTCCCACGGTTGGAGTCAGGATAAGGATTGGGATTCCTATCATGAAGTTGGGTTGGGAATAACGTCGTGGGATGTCGATCAGCGTCGGGATCATAGCACGATTTTTCCTGAGCTTTCGGCGAGCGTTCGTGTTGCACGCCACTGCAAGTATGCTCCGACTAGCATGAACAGAAACGTGACGACAAAGACGCCCTGGTAGCCGATGAGGCGCAGAAGCGGCAGCGCCACCAGCGGGGCGAGGACGCCGCGAATTCCTAGCAGCAGCGAGTGGAGCGCTTGGTAGCGGGCCGCTTTTCCGTGCTCGGCGTAGTTTAGGATGCTCGCGGTGTAGCTCAGCTCGATGCCCGCCATGCCGAATCCCGAGAGGAACGATGCGGCGTAGAGCAGGCTCACCGAGTGCGCGAAGAAGTACACCACGGAAATTGAGGTGATGAGCAAGATCGCCCGGAAGACCGTCTGCGCCGCGCCGTGGCGGTCAATAAAGCGCCCCCAATAGAGCGACCCTACCATGGCACAGAGCGACGTGACATTGGTCAAGTTCGCGATCTGCGTGGGGCGGATATGCAGGTGCTCCACCTGGTAGAGCTGGTAGAGCGGCCAGGCCATCAGATTTCCAAAGCC
>JANNDD010000478.1:0-1726 GCA_031387365.1 Armatimonas sp.
CGGTCGCGCAGAAGCTCCTTGCAGAACCGGAAGTGCTCGATGCGCAAGTCCCGCTGGTGGAGATAGAGCTCGGAGAGGCCTGTGTACTTGGCCAGTGTGGCGAGAATCTTTGCCCGCTCCTTAGGAAGCAGCCGATCACCCTTGAACAGCGCGGTGGCGTACTCCCCGAAGGCAAAGGCTTCTACTTCCTTGATGAGCTTCTCGACCGGCTTGTTGAGAATGATCTTGGCAAGCTTCTTGTGGTACCAAGCAGTCGCGGCGTAGGTCGGCAGGTAGAGAATGTAGGGAAGATCATTACCCTGTGTGAAGCGCAGAGTCTGAAAATTCAGCACCGTGGAGATCAGCAGTAGCCCTGAGAGCGCGATTCCCTTGTCAATCAGATAGCCCGCTAGGCCCGCACCCCGCGTGGTGCCGTAGCTCTCCCCCACCATGTAGAGCGGCGAGCTCCAGCGCTTATTGCGGGTGATAAAGAGCCGAATAAACTCTCCTAGGCTCTCGATATCGCCCTGGACGCCCCAGAACTTCTTGGCCGTCTCGTCGTCCTTGGCGCGCGAGAAGCCTGTCCCGACCGGGTCAATAAAGACCAGATCGAACTGCTCAAGCCAGGTGTGTGGGTTGTCCTCGACGGCATAGGGCGGCGGTGGCAGGCTCCCATCGGGGAGCTGCGCGGCACGCTTGGGGCCAATCGTCCCTAGATGCAGCCAGACGCTCGACGAGCCGGGGCCACCGTTGAAGGAGATCAGCAGGGGCCGCTCCTTGGCGGGCCGGTCGTCGTCCTTGGTGTAGGCCATGTAGAAGACCTGCGCCTCGATCTCCTCTTTGGCGTTTTTCAGCGGCATCCGCCCCGCTGTCACGGAGTACTTGATGGTCTTGCCATTCAGCACCACTTCATGCTGCGTGACAACCGGTGTCTCTTCGACAAACTCATTCTTCTTTACGCCCTCTTCGGACTTTTTCTCGTCGCTCATGGGGGGATTATACCTAGTTTGCCATCTCCCCGCCGCTTCGCGGCCATCTCCCCGGCTCGTTCCTCGCCACCATTCTTACCAGCGAGGTACGAGCTATCAGGGGAAGAGAGGTGCCTGAGTTCCACGAAGGCGGAGAGATGGCCTACAATAGGCTCATGAGCACCACACCACCGTTTGCTCAGCCCTTGCCACTGGGGGCGATTCTTCCCTCGGGCTGGCTCCGAAAACAGCTTCAGACGCAGGCCGATGGGCTGGGTGGGCACCTGCACGAGTTCTGGCCGGACATCAAAGACAGCCAGTGGCGTGGCGGGAGCGCCGAGGGCTGGGAGCGCGTCCCCTACTGGCTCGACGGTTTCGTCCCGCTGGCGTTTCTGCTAGAGGATAAGCGGTTGATCGGCGTGGCGACGGAGTGGATGGAAATTATCCTTGCAGGCCAGCACGACGACGGCTGGTTTGGGCCACGCACCGCCAATGAGAGCCACGGGGCACGCCAGAACGATCCCTGGCCGCAGTTCATTCTCTTCAAAGTCTTCACCCAGTGGCACGAAGCAACCGGCGACCCGCGCATTATCCCGGCGATGCTCAAGGCCATGCAGCGCATCCACGAAGTCCTGCTCGAAACCCCGCTCTGGGACTGGGCCAAGATGCGCTGGATGGAGCTTGCGATTTCGATTAAATGGCTGAAAGAGCAGACCGGCGAAGCCTGGCTCGACGAACTGCTCGCCCTCGCCGCGGAACAAGGCTACAACTGGCAAGCG
>JANNDD010000501.1:0-1082 GCA_031387365.1 Armatimonas sp.
ACCAAGGCCGAGACTTTCGATTAACGGACGTGCACGGGCACGTCGTTAAGGATTTACTGGCGTAGACTGCGGCGTGCGTCCACCGATTGGAAATCGGCGTCTACAATGGCTTCGTGCCTCAGCCGCAAAGCCCGTGCCGGGCTAAAATCGGTCGAAGTACCTGGAGCGAAGGACGGCGATTGTTACGATGAGCGACGCGAGGCAGCATCCCAGCGCGAGGGAGGGATTGGTTCTCTTAAAGACGATGGAGAGCCCAAAAAATACAAGAAAACTCAGGATCGCCGTAGCCGATTTAAGCAGTTCACTTAAGGTCATTACTCGGTAAGTATACCGACGCAAGAAAGCCCGTGCCATTCTCCCCTCGGGAGCCCGGCACGGGCTTTGCGGCGCGAAGCGCCATTGCTGACGCCCAATTTTATTGGGCGGACTACAATCCCAGCGCCTTCTTCACCAGCCCCGGAATATCGGCGGTGGTGTCGGCGACGGGGGCTCCGGCGGCATTCAGCGCGGCGATCTTGCTGTCCGCACTGCCACTCGTGGCCGAGACAATGGCTCCAGCATGGCCCATGCGCTTGCCGGGAGGGGCGCTGCGACCGCCGATAAAGCCGACCACGGGCTTGGTCATGCGCTTGACGACTTCTGCGCCCAGCTCTTCGTCCGCGCCACCGATCTCTCCGACCATCACGACGACTTTTGTCTCCGGGTCGTTCTCGAAAAGCTCTAAAACATCGGCGAAGCGCATCCCGAGAATGGGGTCGCCGCCGATGCCCACTGCGGTGGTTTGGCCGAGGCCCGCACGCGTCAGCATGTCCACGATCTCGTAGGTCAGGGTGCCGGAGCGCGAGACCAGCCCGACGGGGCCTTCGAGGAAGATATTCTGGGGAATAATCCCGATCTTCGCCTTGCCCACGGAGAGCAAGCCCGGACAGTTGGTGCCGATTAGCCGGGTCTTCTTGACACGCTTGACATAGTCGGTTGCCGTGATCATGTCCTGCTGGCTTAGGCCATCGGTGATGCAGACGATCAGCTCGCAGCCCGCGTCCGCACCCTCGATGATCGAGTCGGCGGCGAACTTGGGGGGG
>JANNDD010000504.1:0-12268 GCA_031387365.1 Armatimonas sp.
ATACACCAGCAGAGGATTCACGATTTCGAGGGAAGACTCGGGGCAGTGCGTGCAACAGAAGTCCAATGCGGCCCGGAAGTTATCCTGCTCGATAGTGATCTGCTGAAGCGCCTCCTGGCGTGTGCTCACGGAGTGGTAGGACAGCTGCGCAGCATTTTCGCGAAACACTTCCAGGTGGGCACGCTGGTAAGAGAGCCGCTCGGGATGTGGGAGCGTGCCTAATTGTTCAACCGCGAACTCGCGGATTGTCTCCAGAAAACGGTAGCGCAAACCGGAGGCGACGCTCTCCACTTGGATTAGGCTCTTGTCCACAAGCGCGTCCAGCAGGTATTCTTGGGCACCAGGGCAGACCCGCTCGGCGTACTCTCCCGTCCAGCCCCCCCGAAACACTGCAAGCGAGATAAAAAGCTCTATCTCTTTCCAACACAGCAGATCGTAGCTCCAGCCAATGGCGGCACGCAGGGTCTGCTGGCGCGGCTCCGCAACTCGGTTACCGCTTGTTAACACCGACAGGCGGGCCTCCAGGCGCCGCACTAGCTCCGAGAGCGAGAGCGTTCGCAGCTTGGCCGCCGCCAGCTCCAGTGCCAAGGGCAGGCCATCGAGGCGCAGGCACAGCAGCGAGAGCAAGGGCCGCTCGTCACGGCTCGCCTGCCAACCCGGCTTTGCCAAGCAGGCACGCGCACAAAACAGCGCAGCAGACTCCGCCTCGCTCAGCCCTGGAAGTCGTAGCACCGCCTCGCCGGTGATATTCAGGGGCTCCCGGCTTGTAGCCAGAATCGTGAGCTGCGGGCAGGCTTTGAGCAGGCGCACGATCTCTTTTGCGACTCCCAGGATCAAGTGCTCACAGTTGTCTAAACACAACAGAGCGGACGAGCCGCGCAGGGTGGGCACGAGCTGGTTGGCGTTCTCCAGACCCAGTGCGGCGGCAATGCGCTCAGGAATGCTCGCGGGGTCGGTGAATGAGGCGAGCTCGACCCAGACGACTTGTGCGCCGTCTGCCTCGCATGCCTTCAAGGTCTCCAGCGCGAGGCGTGTCTTGCCCACGCCCCCCGTCCCAACCAGTGTCAGTAGGCGCGTGTTCTCCAGCAGCTCTAAAGCTTGCTCACGAAACTCCTCACGCCCCATATAAGACGTCAGTGTGGCGGGAAGCGGCTCTGTCTCCAGCGGGGTGGGCCGGGCTTGGGCGAGTTTATTGCGCGCCTCCAGTACCCAGTCGTCGTAGAGCCCTGGCAGAAGCCTCTCGGGATCGGAGCCCAGCTCGGTGGTGTAGCTACCAGGTTGGAGTCCAATGGTATCGCGGGTCGCCCGGATCAGTGCGCCCTCGTGCTGACCCAGCCCCTTCTCCACGGCGCTCCGCAAGTGGCTCAGGTTGGTGGAGAGTGCGTTGCGCGCCGCATCCAGCTCTAGCTCCGGCCAGAACAGCTCCATCAGCTTCTCGCGACTGTGGTTGCCCGGGTGGAGGGCGAGATAGGCAAGCAGCCCCGCCGCCTTACGCGTTCGGAACTTGTCCACCACTCGTGTGGTGTGGCGCACTCCCAGTCTGTCGCATAGCTCTATTTGGTACACATCGGCGTTTCCGCGAGCAGTATAGCACAGAGAAATACCGATGTGCGAAGCATCGTAAAGAGCTGTAAAGATTTTGTAAAGATTTACTAGCTAGGATACTTACGAGGAAAGTAGGTCTATGAAGATTGCGATTGACCTGGCCCCCTCCCGCGTTACCATAGCCGCTTGCGGCCTTTGTGTCAGCAAAGCCGATAACAAAACGCCCGGTGCATCAGGGCAACCAGGAAAGAAATACTATGAACTTATCTCGAAACTCGTTTCTCGCAACCCTAGCCACTTTAACCGTTGTGGCACTGACAACGAACACCGCTCAGGCACAAACACTACTCTATGACATCACCGCCGGTGGTGGAGGTTCTGCATTTGGTGGATTTGGTGGCAACTGGGGCTTTAACTTCACCACTACCAGCACGATCAATGTCGGCTCCCTTGGTCTTTGGGATGAAGCTTCCAACGGTTTGGTCGTATCTCACCAAGTGGGGATATTCAACTCCGGAGGAGGAGCAGCTTTGGTTTCCACAATCGTGGACAATACGAGCACCGTCGTCAGCTCCGCCAATGCCAATGGCAGATGGCTCTTCACCAGTCTTGGTAGTTCATTTTCTCTACCTGCGGGAAGCTACACTCTTGGCTACTTCGATCTTAATGGCGTGGATGCATTCCGAGGCGGTGCCACAACAGCCGTTATGGCTGGTGCGAGCCTCGGAATTGGTAAAGCACGCTCCGGAGCACCATCGTTTGCGTGGCCCGATGCCAACTCCTCACCCAATAGCTGGTATGGCCCAAACTTAATGACAGGTACGTCGGGGGGGGCCGCGCCCGAACCGGGCACGCTGGCGTTTCTGGCTCTCGGGGGGATGCTGGTTCTGGCACGTCGGCGGCGTAAGTAGTTAGGGAGAGCCATCTCCCACCGAATTCTCATGGCCGGAACGGTCTTTCCAGCCGCAGGCTCTTCAGTCCCGCCGCTCTCACCGGCGGGACTTCTCACCAGACGCACATTCAACACGGTTTCGAGCCACGGTGAGATGAGAGCTCACCCCCAAATGGCCTATTCGCATGAGTTTAGTTTAGAGCTTTCGGTTAGCGGGTAGCATAGTTCTATGAAACGTAAAACTCTTCTCACACTCTCGCTGGCGAGCGTGCTGACACTTTGGGCGGGTATCAGCCTCTCACAGCCTCCCCTGAACGCCCAGCTCCGACCAGAGCTACGTCCTTTGAGCCTCGCGAAGCTTTTCCAGGCAGGCAAGCTGGGGGAGCTTCGTCTCACCCAGCCCGATAGATTTTCCACCCTGACCGACCTCGATGGCAAGCTCTTCGCCGCCGCGCCCCGAACCGTGGCCGCACTCGGGGATCAGGGTCAGGTTCTGCGCCGCTTCGCCGTCGGAATTGATCGCCTCTCGATCTCGGGCCATGCCAAGAACCAGCTACTTCTGGGCGATGGGGCACGCAAAGTCCTCTCCAGCCTCGATACCGAAAGTGGCAAGGTCACCGAGCTGCTGCGCCTAGATGCCGTCAGCGACCCGAACGCTAGTCAGGAACCCGAAGCGGCACTCCTGAAGACCGGGGAGCTCAGCGCGGTGGCCTCCAACGGCAAAGAGGCCTTTGTCGCAATGGAGGCGGGCTTCTCCAGCGCGATCTTCAAAATTGATCTCGCCACGAAGCGTATTGTCAGCCGGGGCTGGGCACCCGGCGCGGAGATGAGCGCGATGGCTTTCTTCCAGGACGGACTCTATGTCCTGACGGGCAACGGCTCGCAGGTGGCGCGCTACACGAACCAAGTGGAGAAGACCCTCGATAAAATAGAGCTGCCCGCCGACGGTGTCAAGGGGCTGGCCCTGCGCGCCGGTGAGCTACACGTCCTGACCGACAATGTTAGCCGTATCAGTAAGTACCAGGTGGACAGAGCAGTCACAGATGCCAGCAAGATTCGCCTCAATGTGGACATTGTTCGCAAGGTGGACATCCTTATTCCCAAGATTGACTGGAGCAAGTTCCTGGTCAAGCGCTACGCGGTACTCATCTGCGGCGATCTCGCCGAGAACTTCGCGGGCGAGTGCTTCTGGAACGACACGGTCTGGATGTACAAGACTCTGCTCAACAACGGCTACAAGCCAGAAAATATCTTCGTGCTCTACGGCGATGGCATAGACTACGCCTCGGCGAACGCGAAGTACCGCCACCCAAGCACGGTCACCGATTTCCCCGCCAGCCCCACGTGGGTCAATAAGGTCTTTGATGGCCTCAAAAATGGCGATGCTCCCAATAGCCTGCCGAAACTAGACAGCAACGACACGCTCTTTGTCTGGACGTTTGATCACGGTGGCGGTGGGATGAATGCAACCCTGAGCCTGCGCGGAGGCAGTATCACCGATACCGCTTTTGCCACGAAGCTCAATGCCATTCCCTACGCCTCGCGAGCGATCTTTATGCAGCAGTGCCGGAGTGGCGGCTTTATAGACAACCTTCAAAACAGCAAGACTTTTATCGCCACCGCCTGTCGCTTCGATGAGAACGCCCGCCCGGCTGACACGGAGAACGAGACGGTAGGAGGAAAGCTCTACAACCACGGGGAGTTCAACTACCACATTACCACTGCCCTAGACCGTCTCCGGCCCACCGGCGGCGTGATTAATGCGGATACCAATAGCGACGGCAAGATCTCCGCTCGCGAGATGTCCGAGTGGAACCGCACCCATGAGAACCTCCCCGAGAACCCCGTGATGAGCGACGGTGGCCCAGGCAACTCCTTCCTCTTCACGAAGTAAGCCCATTTTGTACACTAGTGAGATGCACTCAGACGATAGTTTCTCAACGGGGCGATTTTCGTGGGAGGTCTCCGCTCCCCTCCTCGCGGCTAAACCGGAGGGTTCCGATCCGCAGGTGGCGATCAAGGACCCGACAGTCGTCTTTGACAAAGGCTTCTGGAACGTCTACGCCACCGTCCGGTTTGCCTCGGGGCGAGTAGATATTGTCGTGGTTCGCTTCAAGACCTGGGCCGATGCCGCAGCTGCACCTCGCCACGTCTTGGCCCTCCACGACAAGTACTACTGCGCACCCCAGCTCTTTTTTTATCAGCCGCAGAAGCGCTGGTTTCTCATCTTTCAGCTCGCCGACGACTCCCGAACCCCGCCGTTTCAGCCCTGCTACGCCACCACGGCAGATCTGAGCGATCCCAAGTCCTGGAGCAAGCCACAGCCGCTGATGGCCAACCCGCCCGCCAAGCCCAAGTGGCTCGACTTCTGGGTAATCTGCGACGCGACCCACGCGCATCTCTTCTGGACCTCGCTCGATGGCAAGCTCTGGCGCGCTCAGACCGAGCGCAAGAACTTCCCCGGCGGCACTTGGTCGGCTCCTACCCTCGCGCTCCAAGCGGATATCTTCGAGGCGTCGCATACCTACAAGCTCAAAGACCGCCCCGAGTACCTGACGATCATCGAAGCCCAAGGCAAGGGCCGTCGCTACTTCAAAGCCTACCTCGCCGACACGCTCGCGGGGCCGTGGAAACCCCTCGCCGCTAGCTGGGAGAAACCGTTTGCGGGTCTCGCTAACTGCCCCTCGCCCTGGACCAGCAGCATCAGCCACGGCGAGCTGGTCCGCTCCCGCAACGACGAGACCCTGGAAATAGACCCGAAAAATCTCCAGTTTCTCTTCCAAGGAGCCAGCGACGCGGAGTACAGAACCGCCTACGGCAAGATCCCCTGGAAGCTCGGCCTGCTTACCGCCAAACCCGATCTGCGATAAAATAGCTCCACTATGAAGATCGAAATCGCCTCCCTCCGCCTCGTCGGCTGCGGCCCCTTCGACGATGTCACGCTAGACTTCTGCGACAAAGACGGCAAGCCCAAAAAGACGATCCTACTCGCAGGCGCAAACGGCAGCGGCAAGACAACGGTGCTAGAAGAAATCATAAGCATTTTTGAGCACATGACCGAAGAAAGACTAGACGAATCTGCGTTTCAAAATGGCTTCGCTGTAAACTCTATTTTGCCTAGATCAGACTATGTTCAAATTGAGGCATTCTTAGACAATGGTTTTTATTCTGTTTACTTTGGGGACAAGCCCAAAGATGCCAAATATGAATTTCCATACATGGGTTATCCAAGATTTAATTCACTTTTCGAGGAAGCCAGCGATTATTCAAAAGATGCATGGGAGAGTTTTAGAAAAAGTGATCTTATTCAAAAGATGTATGAACAAGAAAAGGGTAAGAAAATTGGCATTGAGCCTGAGCAAGGTTCAGCTCCTCCATCTATTCTTTATTTTTCCAGACCTCGAAAAATCAAGGTTTCGCGTGGGGCAACTGCTTACAAGGAAAAATTTCAATACAATTTCACTTGGCGAAATCCAGACACTTTAGATTTTCAAGGATCATTAGCAAGTTACATTTTTTATTGGTCAATACAAGATAATCAGAAAGAATATAATTCAATTATAGAATTCCTGAATAATTTAGAAATAATGGATAAAAAATTTGCTGCGGACAAGGCAAATTTCGGAGCAATAGTTGTACTACCAAATGGTAAGACTCACTCTGTTGATGAGATGAGTTCCGGCGAGCAAAACTTATTTATTATATTACTGGAGCTACGTAGAAGATTAACTCATGGAAGTATCGTCATGATTGACGAAGTAGAAGAAAGCCTACATCCTGCTTATCAATATAAGCTCATCTATGCTCTTCAAAAATTACAAGCCATGTATCATTTCCAGCTCATCATGACGACACACTCTTTGGATATACTTGATGCTGTCGGCCCAGGCAATACACTATTCCTTACAGACTACTCCGAATTAAAAGTGGAGCTGACAAAATGACACGTTTAATTTCAGCGGTGACTGCACCCGATGATCTTCTTCCTCAGCTAGAGTTGATTCAGATGAGACGCGGGGCTCGACGTCTTTTCTTGCTCAGCCAGACGGAACCCAACCATGAAGATAGGGATCGAATTTTCCGTGTCGTGACAAATGGAACAGGATCAAGGCTGCTACCGTATCTTGATAACCCTTTGAAAGCCATTTTTGGCAAGTATGCGGACGACCCTCTTTGGAATGAATTTCAGGAGGCAATGAAGGAAAACCGGGATAGCGAGAATGCAGGCTATGCCGACTGAACCAAATTACCTGTTGGATACAAACATTCTCAGTCTGATCTTTCGCGGAACTGCTCCCCTAACCCTGCAGAGCAAAATTTCCCAGACTCTTCCGACACATTGCTTCATCTGCTCCGTGACGATACAGGAAATGATGAAAGGGCGGCTTGCGCAGATCAGTAAAGCGGAGGATCCAAAATTTAAGCTGAGCTTGTGGAAACAGCACGAGCTTTTTGTTCGCACATTCCAAGACCTTCATACTTTCCAGGCTCTACTCTATGACGAGGCTTCTGATCGAGTCTTTGCGGCGATGTCCAATGCTCAGAGGCGAAAAGGTGTGTCGGACTGCCGGATTGCGGCGTGTGCCATCAGTCACGGCTATGTACTCGTCACGCATAACACCAACGATTTTACGGGAATTCCTGGCTTAACCGTAGAAGACTGGACAATCGAACCGGCTTCTGGCTTTCCGCAATCAGCAGGCATGGCGTAGAATAGAAGCGTTATGCCCACGCCTCAGATTCCCCTCGATAAGCTCACCCCGATGCTCCGCCTCTATGTCACCATGAAGCTGGAGCGCCCCGACTGTGTTCTCTTCATGCGGGTTGGGGATTTCTTTGAGGCCTACGGCGACGACGCCGAGCTGATTGCCCGCGAGCTGGAGATCACGCTCACGGGGCGCGATGTGCAGGGCTACGACGGCAAGTACCCGATGGCGGGGGTGCCTCATCATGCACTGGAGCGCTACATGGCCCGGCTGGTGCAGAAGGGCTTTAAAGTGGCGATCTGCGACCAGATCGAGGACCCGAAACTCGCGAGAGGCTTGGTAAAACGGGCCGTGACTCGGGTTGTGACACCCGGGACACTGGTGGAGGATGCGCTGCTCGATGCTAAGAGCAATAACTACTTAGTGGCGGCGATTCTCAGTAAACCGGTGCATGGGATCGGGGTCGTGGATGTCTCGACAGGCGAGTTTCTGATCACGGAGGTGGAGGAGAGTGCCGGGATCGCCAAGGTGGTCGAGGAGATTCTGCGCCTCCAGCCCGCCGAGTGCCTTGTCCCCGAGGGCATGGACGAGCTGGCGGAGGCGATTGCAGCGGCCTGCCCGGCAACACTGACGCGCATCGGAAAAGCACGCCTTCCCCGTCTACCGCGCGAGGCACTGCTGGAGCACTTTGGGGTGCAGACTCTCAAGGGCTTCGGCTGTGATGACTACTCCGCCGGGCTGAGCGCCGCCGCTGCCCTCCTCGAATATCTCAAAGCGACGCACATGGGCGCGGTCGGGCATATTCGCTCGCTGGCGACCTACTCCACCGAGGACGCGATGTACCTCGACGCATCGGCGCGGCGTAACTTGGAGCTGACGGCGGGGCTCTACGACAGCGCTCGGGCGAAATCCCTGCTCGCCGTTCTGGATGAGACGCGCACTTCGATGGGCGGGCGCATGCTGAAAAAATGGCTCGACGCGCCGCTGCTCTCCGTGGACAAGATCAACGCACGCTTAGATGCTGTCGAGGCGTTCTACGACGATGCCCTGACGCGCGGCGATGTACGCGACACACTCCGGGCAGTCGCGGACTTAGAGCGGCTGATGGCGCGGCTCTCCACCGGGGCGGCCAATGCGCGGGATTTGGTCGCGCTGCGCCTCTCGCTGGAGCACATCCCCGAAGTGGCAGCGCAAGCCCTGCAGATTGAGCACCCGGCCATTCAAGCCCTCGCTGCCACGCTCGACGGGCTACCAACACTCACGGAGCTTCTCACCAGCGCCATTCACGACGAGCCACCACTGACGGTGCGTGAGGGCAATCTCATTAAAGACGGCTACGACGAGAACTTAGATGAGCTGCGCCAGATCGTGCGGGGCGGCAAGAGCTGGATTGCAAAACTAGAGTCCGACGAGCGCGAGAAGACGGGCATCAAGAGCCTCAAGGTCGGCTTTAACTCGGTCTTTGGCTACTTTATCGAGGTGACCAAGTCCAATCTTGCCGCCGTCCCTAGTGACTACATCCGCAAGCAAACCACGTCCACCGGGGAGCGCTTCATCACCCCGGAACTAAAAGAGATGGAGTCCAAAGTGCTCGGTGCGGAGGAGCGCATCAACGCACTGGAGTATGATCTGTTTGTCTGCGTTCGCGACTATGTCGCGCAGGAGTTCACCTCGGACGTTCTCGCCGTGGCGCAGGCCGTTGCCAAGCTAGACGTGGTGGCGTCGCTGGCCGAAGTCGCGCAGAACAACCGCTTCGTGCGGCCTACTGTAGACACCACCGATGTTCTGGATATCAAGGGCGGGCGGCATCCGGTCGTGGAGCGCCTGATGGGCTCGGCGGCAAACTTTATCCCCAACGACACCTATCTGGACACCGACACGCAGCAAGTGCACATCATCACCGGCCCCAACTCCGCCGGAAAGTCCACGGTACTGCGCCAAGTGGCACTCATCGTCCTACTCGCGCAGGTCGGCAGCTTCGTCCCCGCCGACTCCGTGCGTGTTGGCCTCGTGGATCGCATTTTCACCCGCGTCGGAGCGCACGATGATCTGGCCGCCGGGCAGTCTACGTTCATGGTGGAGATGACCGAGACCGCAGAGATTCTCAACAACGCCACCGAGCGCAGCCTGGTTATTTTAGACGAGATCGGGCGCGGCACCAGCACCTTCGACGGCGTCTCGATTGCGTGGGCCGTCGCGGAGTTCCTCGCCGCACGCGGCTGCAAGACACTCTTTGCGACCCACTATCACTTGCTCAATGAGCTAGAGAAGCAGCTCCCCAACGTGAAAAACTACCGGATCGCGGTGAAAGAGACCAACGATCGCATTATTTGGCTGCGTAAAGTGCTCCCCGGCGGCACCGACAAGAGCTACGGCATCCAAGTGGGCCGTATGGCGGGCCTGCCTCCCACGGTAATTGAGCGTTCCAAAGAGATTCTCAGCGACCTGGAAAAAGACGGTAGCAAACGCCGCGACACACTCGGCGGCAGTGTGAGCGTCGCCCCCAAGTCCCAGAAGCTCCAGATGACGCTTTTTGAGGCCGAGGAGCACCCCGTGGTGGAGGCACTGCGCGGGCTGGATATCAACACCCTCTCGCCCGTCGAGGCGCTGATTGCGCTGCAACGGCTCCAAAAATCACTAACGAAATGAGCGCCGCCGGTTGAAAACCGGCGTCTGCAATGGCGTCGTTCCTCCGCCGCAAAGCCCGTTCCGGGCTCCCGAACCAATTTCCCCAGCCCGGCACGGGCTTTGCGGCACGCAGTGCCACTGTTGACGCCCAATTCCATTGGGCGGTCTACCCCGTCGGTGTCCCCGGCTTTGCCCGGTTCACCCCGCGCCGCGTGGACGGAGATCGTCCCGCTCTGGGGCGCTTCGCGCCGCCTCCTCGTTCCTCGTCGGTATAAGTGCCATCATCATCGGAACCACTCCGCCGAAGGCGCGGCGACTTGCTCGCCCTAAAGCCCGACGATCTCCGTCGAGGCTAAGGCGTTCCGGGGTTCGTCCCCGGCTTCGCCCGGTTCGCCCCGCGCCTCTTGTACTCGCTCTCCTTCTTCACGCCCATCGAAGCGTACTCATCGAAGTCCTTTCCAAACTGCGCCCCCACCTGAAGCCGGGGGCAATTGCCTCCGGCCTTCCTTATTGTCCCCCCGTCGGACGGGGGTTAGGGGGCAACCTACTTGTCGCTGACGCCCTTGCCTAGTGCTGCCTGTGCAGCCGCCAGGCGGGCGATGGGGACGCGGTACGGGGAACAACTGACGTAGTTCAGGCCGATGTTGTAGCAGAACATCACCGACGTGGGCTCGCCGCCGTGCTCGCCGCAGATCCCGAGCTTGATGTCCGGGCGCACCGACTTGCCCTTGGCGACCGCGATCTTCATCAGCTCGCCGACACCGGTCTGGTCAATGGACTCGAACGGGTCAATCGGGAGAATCTTGTGATCGACGTAGGGGCGCAGGAACGTCGCCGAGTCGTCACGCGAGAACCCGAAGGTCATCTGGGTCAGGTCGTTGGTGCCGAAGCTAAAGAAGCTCGCCTCGACGGCGATCTCATCAGCGGTCAGCGCACCACGCGGCACCTCGATCATCGTCCCGAACTGGTAGGGAATCTCGACTCCCTGCTCGGCGACGACTTTCTTAGCGGTGGCTTCCAGGCGATCTTTCACGAACTTCAGCTCATTGACATGCCCGACCAGCGGGATCATGATCTCAGGAACCGCAGAGCCCCCGGCCTTGATCACCAGCGCCGCGCCCTCAAGAATCGCGCGTGTCTGCATTTCCACGATCTGCGGGAACACGATGCTCAGGCGGCAGCCACGAAGCCCCATCATGGGGTTGATCTCGTGCATGTTCTCAATCGCGGCCAAGAGAGTGGCCTTCTCCGCAACCACGGTTCCGGCAGCACCACGGTTGAGCAGCTCACGCAGCTCGGCGGCAACTTCCCCGGCGTGGGGCAGGAACTCGTGCAGCGGCGGGTCAATCAGGCGGATCGTCGCAGGACGGCCCTCAAGCGCCTCAAAGATGCCCTTGAAGTCCTCACGCTGGAACACCAAAAGATCATCCAGTGCCCGCTGGCGCTCGGCATCGTTCTTGGCCAGGATCATGCGCTGCACCACGGGGCGACGCTCGCCCTCGAAGAACATGTGCTCGGTGCGGCAGAGGCCAATGCCCTCTGCGCCCAGCGAGATCGCCAGCTTCGTGTCGGCGGGAGTATCCGCGTTGGTGCGAACCCCGAACTTGCCACGGAACTCATCGGCCCAGCCGAGGAACGTGCCGAAGTCGCCGGTCATCTTGGCCTCTTCGACCGGAACCTGGCCCTCGATCACTTCGCCGAGTGCGCCATTGAGGGAGATGTAGTCACCCTCCTTGATGATCTGCCCGGTTGCATGGACAAGAAACGATGTGTCCGAGACCGCGATCTCCGAACAGCCCGCGACGGTCGGGATACCAAAGCCACGCGCCACGAGGGCGGCGTGGGAGGTCATTCCCCCGCGCTCGGTCAGGACGCCCTGTGCGGCCAGCATTCCCTTGAGGTCGTCCGGGTTGGTATCGGCACGGACTAAGATCACGCGCTCGCCCTTGCCGCCCTTACCGAGTTCGGCGGCCTTATCCGACGAGAACACCACGGTTCCGGTCGCGGCTCCAGGTCCTGCGGGCAGGCCCTTGGCGATCACTTTGTACTTAGCGTTGCCTGGAATCACCGGCAGAAGGCACTGGGTGAGAAGATTGGGCTCGACGCGGGCAATCGCCTCGGCCTTGGTGATCAGGCCCTCGTTCACGTGATCCACCGCGATCTTCACGGCAGCGGGTCCGGTGCGCTTGCCCGAGCGGCACTGGAGGATAAAGAACTTACCGTGCTCAATCGTGAACTCGATGTCCTGCATGTCCCGGTAGTGCTTCTCTAAAATAGCGCACGTCTCCTCGAACTGCTGGTAGATCGTCGGGTCCTGGCGCTTCAGCTCGGAGATGGGCATAGGAGTGCGAACCCCCGCCACGACATCCTCCCCCTGCGCGTTCATTAAATACTCGCCCAGGATCACATTCTCGCCGGTGCTCGCATCGCGGGTAAACGCCACGCCCGTGCCACAGTCGTCGCCCTGGTTGCCAAAGACCATCGCCTGGACGTTCAC
>JANNDD010000523.1:0-1892 GCA_031387365.1 Armatimonas sp.
CTTGAGTACGAACGAAGGTTGCGTAGCCATGGCCCGGCTCAATCTCCAGCGCCCGGCGAATGTACTCCTCCGCCTGACGTGTGTTCCGTCGCCGCAAGCTGGCCTCCGCGAGGGTGGCGTAGAGATTGGCATTACGTGCACCATAGACCAGCGCGACACGCCCGATCTCGTCAGCTTTGCCGGGCTGCTGCTTCGCCAGCCAGACCAGGGCGCTATTGCCCCAGGGTGCCCCCCACTCCGGCTGGAGTCCTGCGGCTTTATCCAGAACCTCCATCGCCTCCTGTGTCTTGCCCTGAAGCAGCAAGACTGCTCCCAGGTTATTCAATGCCGATGCCTCGCCAGACTCCATGCTGAAGTGCACACGCAGCTGCCCTAGCTCCGTGGGTAGTGTCTCGGTTGAGGCAGCGAACGGCTTTCCCGCACTCTGCTCCGCTATTCGGCGTAGGGCCTGTTCGGCTCCGGGAAGGTCTCCCTTTGCTGCAAGTAGCAGCCCCTCAAGCAACGACTCGGGCTTTAGCATCGGTGCCACTAGAGCGGGAGTGGCTATCGGTATGACAAGAAATGTGGGCATCTATATTTTCCTTAAACTTGGGAGCGATTCCTAAAAAGATACTACCAGAATCCTTCCCTCTATGGGGATTTTAACACAATGTTTTGTTGATACAATCAGTCAATGCGTTATTTTCTTACCGGAGCAACCGGATTTATTGAGGAGCGGCTGGCAGTGTTGCTCAAAAAGGAAGGCCATGACATCGTGGCGCTCGTGCGCTCTCCGGAAAAAGCGGAGGCACTCAAAGCAATTGGGGTGACTCTAGCCAAAGGCGATATTACGGACGCTGCTTCACTACGCACCGCGATGGCAGGCTGTGATGGTGTCTTTCACGTGGCGGGCTGGTCAAGCTAGGGCCCGGAGCCAGAGACGGCGAAGGAGTGCGCATTAATAAGGAGTGCGCATTAATATCGAGGGGACACGTTGATCCCCGCCCCCAAGCGCCGCGCGTCGCCCAAGCTACTTCGGGCTCTCGCGGGCTTGATGAATTGGCTGGAGTAACCTATCTCGGAGACAACACCAAGGCAAGAGCAGAGACACTTTTGAGACAGTGGTCTGATTTGGTAGAAGCATCCTCCCAAAGGACATCTCAAAAAGGAAACTTAATCATGATAACCAAACCCTTCGTCACCTTGGTGTCTCTCATTCTCCTTAGTGCGTTCCTGCTCTCACTGACGGGCTGTGGTGGAAACAAGAAGGACTCGGAAGATACGAGCAGAGCACAGCAAACCACGCGCTAGCTCAGAGCAGGATATAGAGACCTAGCCCCGCACACGCGGCGGCTTGGAGCATCGTCAGCACGGGGGCAATCACATCGGCCTTCTGGCGATGCTCCGCCTGGAGCCGCTCTAAAATCACGACACTCTCCCTCACATAGCCTGCGGACTGAAAGTAGCCCTCGGGAACCCCGAGCGAGCCGCCGCCCACAAAGACGCGGCCCTCGGGGTAGAGATCCATCAGGGCAAAGCGGCACTTCTGCGCACTACTGCCCAGCCCGATATTTGCCGTGGGGTCGTAGAACGCCGTCAGTGCCAGCGCCGCTCGCCGCACAACCCCCTCGTTCTCCGGTTCTTGACGCCAGCTCAGCTCCAGTGCTGCCCCTGTCTCAGGATCACGCAGCCGTGCCCGATGATCGTTGATAAAGCTCTCCAGTGCTATGTCCGCCTGCCGATCGAGTAGCGGAGCCAGCTCACGCCGAAATGCGGCCTCGTCGAAAACAAATGCCTGATGGTGTTTACTCATAGCAAATTCTATCCCATCCCCTGGTTAGAGCGGGAGATCCAGAGATCTCCCCCGTTGGAGGGGGGAGACTTACGAGCCTTCGGCTACAAAGGCCGTTCCG
>JANNDD010000525.1:0-1098 GCA_031387365.1 Armatimonas sp.
ACTGAGCCGGTACTTGGCGTCGAAGTGGATGCGGGTTGTGCCGATTTCCAGCGTGATATCCGGGCGCACGGGGCGTGTCCAAGTGGCGAGTGTCGGGTTGTAGGCCAGGCAGAGCGTGGGAGTCTCTAGCCGAAGCTCCGTGCCGCGTCGCAGAGTGAGGGCGGAGCCGTCGGCAGTAGGCGTCAGTAGCTTCTCGTAGGGCAAGGCGACACCAAACGCCGCCTCCACCGCCTCTGCGACCTCGAAGAAGCACCAGTACTCGTAGAGGGTGGCGACATCACGTCGTCCTGCGCCAAAGACCGCTTGTCCACCGTCCCAGCTCAGCCGAAGTGCCTGCTGCGCCGCCAGCCAGGTTTTATAGAACTCCCGGTAGCCGCTACGTCGCTGCCAGAGCTTGCTGGAGATGGGAATCTGTGTCAGTGGCCCGACCTCAGCAAACATCGGGTGGGCGAGTGCGCTCTCCAGTGGCCTCGCGAGCCACTGCGCCTCGCTCTTCAAGCGCTCCGTGACACTGCACGCCTCCAGGGACTGAAGCAGCTGGCGCAGTGCCTGCTTGACAAAGCGGTTCTCCGGCGTGTTGTAAGTCTCTGTGGCGCGTGTGTGTGGCAGCTCATGAGGCACCGTTGCGAGGCCCCGCTGCGCAAGAGGGTGCCCGACAGGAACGGGCTGGCGGGGGGTGGTTGTGGTGAGCCAACGCACCGCGCTCGGGGTGAGCCGACGCGCTCGGTTCAGTGGCTGTTGCTCGGCTTCTGGGTAGAGCATCTGGTGTGGATCGGAGAGAATGCGCCTGAGGCCCTGCTGGAACTCTCCGCTCTCCAGTAAGCCGCGCAGAAGGAAAAAGCGCTCCGTGAGTCGGGTGGGATCGGGCTGCTCCGTGGGAACCATCGGTGATGTTACGTCAGTGCGCTGCCGCAAGAGTAAGTCCGTTGCGCGGCGTGCTATAGCCTCGAGCATAAGACGAAAGTCCTCGCGGTAGGAGAGCTTGGCGGCGACGATCTCTATTCCTGCGCTTGCGCGTGGTGTGCCGGTCTCATCCTCCAGCACAAGCGTCAGCAAGCCCGCCTCATTGCCCGCCGTGAGTGTTCCCGAGTGCGGGCT
>JANNDD010000533.1:0-2632 GCA_031387365.1 Armatimonas sp.
CCCTAAAGCGCTCTATCCCACAGACTCCGATCTTCCGCGAGCTGCCTGAAGAGCGCCAGCGCATCACACGCGTCCATAATCGGGGGAACTTTCTCGACCAAGGCGAGACCGTGCAGCCCGCCATGCTGGCCGCATTTACGGGCGCCAGCTCCGTGAAGGGGAAGTTTACGCGGCTGGACGCGGCACGCTGGCTGGTATCGCCCGGAAACCCACTAACAGCACGGGTGCAGGTCAATCGCTTCTGGGCACGTCTCTTTGGAACAGGGCTCGTCGAGACGGAGGAAGACTTTGGGACGCAGGGCGCACCGCCGTCGCACCCCGAGCTTTTAGATCGGCTCGCCGTGCACTTCCAGAACGATTGCCACTGGTCCGTGAAGAAGCTCCTGAAGACACTGGTTCTGAGCCAGACCTATCAGCAAGCCTCCACGGTAACAAAAGAGATGCTGGCAAAAGATCCGCGCAATCGGCTGCTCTCGCGTGGCCCCCGCTTCCGGCTCTCGGCGGAGGTGATCCGCGACCAGGCACTCGCGGCAGCCGGGCTACTGTCGGCAAAAATCGGCGGTGCAAGCGTCTTCCCCCCACAACCGGGCGGGCTCTGGAAAGTGACTTACTCAGGGATGAAGTGGGAGACAAGCCCGGGCGAGGATCGCTGGCGCAGGGGAATCTACACGTTCCTGCGGCGCACCAGCCCCCACCCGATGCTCACCACTTTCGATGGCGGCAGCGGCGAGGTCTGTCTGATGCGACGGATTCGCACCAACACACCACTCCAGGCACTCATCACCCTCAACGATCCGGCGTTTGTGGAAGCAGCCGGTGCACTGGGGCGCGTGATGGCAACCCACGGACTCAGCGCAGGCTTCACGCGCATCGTCGCACGAAAGCCCACCGTCGCCGAAACAAAGCGGCTCGCGCAGCTTTTCGCCGAGACACTCGCAGAGTTCCGCAAGCGCCCAGGCGATGCTCGCGCGCTCCTAAAAGATGCCAACCAGCCCGTAACATCCAGCGATGACCCTGGCATCTTAGCGTCATGGACGGTTGTTGGGAATGTGCTGCTTAATTTGGACGAGGCACTGACGAAACCCTAGAAGGCTCCCTGGACAACTTGGCCAACAGCGCGGAGCTGGTAGACCCCTCCCGAGCTGTCGCGGAAGTCAACCACCACATCGGTGCTGGTACCAACCGTCCACTCAGGGCCACCACGAACCACCGCGCCAAACGACGTTTCCTCGCTACGGATCTCGACAACCGTGGAGGTCCAGACCGCGTCTCCATTGGTCACCGTTACCCGCTCAGCACGCAGCCCTCCAGGAACGGCGGCGCTGTCGTCGGTCTTGATGGTAATGGAGACGATAATACCATTGGGCACCGTCTCCCCCACCATAGGCATCAAGTCCCGCCAGACATGCGTCTCGCCCTTCAGCGTTTTCCCACCCACTCCAAGGCTCAGAGGTACTGCCCGAAGCTGAGCTGCTGTCGGTAGGTTGAGCTGAGGCGTCGTTGTTCCCGTTGAAGAGCAGCCTGCCACGAGCGCCAGAGCGCCCACAAAAAAGAGATTTCGTCGCATAGTTTCTTTGATCCTTACCACCCACTATACCTTCACAGTGCTGTCGTCAGATACGCCCCTGCCGCTACCAGCTCTGCCAACGGGTGATCGTCTATGGTAAGAGGCAAGTCAATACGCCCCCGTCGCCGTGCGGACTCATAACAGGCGTAGATAATCTCGGTGGTCGCCAGCGCATTGCTCACATCGCAGAGAGGCTTTGTGCCGTTTTCCAGTGCATTCACCAGATCCACTACGTTGTCGTGGTTTGCAAAGCCCCCGTGTAAGCCGCCTTCGATCTCAGCACCCGTCAGCTCCTCCAGAATACTTCCCCTACGAAGGCGAATATGGGGTGCGGTGTTATGAAGTTCCAGCGTCCCTTCGGTTCCGATGACCTTGATCGAGCACCCCACGGCTTTCTCCGCTGTTTCCCCCGTGCAAAGCAGGCCATGGACGCCGTTTTCGTAGCCGACCAGACACATGCCGTCGGTATCGTGGATTACACCATAGACCTGATGTGGCTTGCGGTAGTCCACTTGCCCCATCACCCAGACCGGAGCGGACTCGGCGTTGAGCATCTGGAACATATTGAGCCAGTGCGTCCCCCAGTCCAGCATATTTGAGCAGCTTCCCTCCAGCCGGGTCAGCTCCCCAATCGCTCCCTCGGCAATTAGGCGTTTGGCAGTCTGAAATGTGGGCAGGTGACGGCGCTGGTGATTAATCGTAAGCTGGACTCCCCACTCGGCACAGACTGCCGCCATGCGACGTGCCTCACCGAACGTCCCCGCCATCGGTTTCTCGCAGTGAATGGCGCGCACCCCACACTCCGCAGCGGCGATCACCATCTCGGCGTGCAGGTGCGGCCACGTAGCAATCGAGATAATATCTGGCTTCTCGGTTGCGAGCATCTTTTTGTAGTCCGTGTACTGCAGCGCCACACCGTGACAGAAGTCTGCATTGAACGCCGTCATACTGGCTTCATTAATATCCGCAAGTGCAACAATCTCGCACTTGCCGGACTTGGCATACCCCGGCGCATGGGCCCGGCTCATCCCAAACCCCGTCGCGCCTTCTGTCTTCCACGGCAGG
>JANNDD010000594.1:0-1506 GCA_031387365.1 Armatimonas sp.
CGCCCGCAAAGCCCCAGTCACGCTTGGCATCTAGGTTTCCCATGCGCAGTTCTGTTGCTAAACCAAGCTTGATCTTGGCAACACCATCGCTTACTTTACGTGTAACAAATTCTAATCCCCTACGAGGACTTTCATGGTTAAAAAGTATGCCAGAAACGGCGAATAGGTTATAAGATTCGCGATAATTCACCGTGATAAAGTGGCCATAGACTTTCGCAACGCCGTATGGGCTTCGGGGATAGAACGGGGTCTCCTCGCGCTGAGGCACTTCAAGCACTTTGCCGTACATCTCCGACGAGCTGGCTTGGTAGAAGCGAATCTTTGGATTTACCGAGCGCACGGCCTCCAGTACCTTGGTGACACCCAGCGCCGTGAACTCGCCGGTTAGCACTGCCTGGGACCAAGACGTCGGGACGAAGCTCTGCGCCGCGAGGTTATAGACCTCATCGGGCTGTGCCGCTTTTAGTGCCTCGATCAGTGAGTACTGATCCAACAAATCCGCCTGGACGAGAGTGATTCGGTCCCTTAAGTGCTCGATACGCTCGTAGCTCTCCGTGCTGGAGCGGCGTACAACACCGAACACTTCATAACCCTTTGACAGCAATAGCTCTGTCAGATACGATCCGTCCTGACCGGTAATACCGGTGATCAGTGCACGTTTACTCAAAATTCTAAACTCCTCGATTTAAATATATTCGGCAAAGTGGGGCTCGTTGTGTTTGAACACGACAAAACCCACCACCAGAGAGATAAGTGCGACCGCCAGTGCACTTCCCAGGTAGGGCCAGAGCGACTGTAGATTCCCCTGTTCGGGGTCAATCGCACGCAACCAGCCAGTCTGAGGAAACGCTAGGCGGCGCCCCGCTTCTGTGAGTGTTGCCACCGGGTTGAGCAGATAGAGGCTCTGCCAGTGGTGTGGCACTTGATGAAGTGGGTAGATATTGGGTACCAGAAACCCCCAGAGGCTCAAGACAATCCCGACGAGATGGCGTACATCGCGGAAATAGAGATTCGCACATGCCAGTAGCATTCCCCAACCCGTCGCTAATAAAACCATGACAAGGGCAATAGGGATACTCAAGAGAATCCAAGGCCCCGGCATGACCCGGAAAAACAGTAAGAGGGGAACCAGCCCCACGAGGCCAAACCCAAAGTCGACGAGCTTGGAAAGCACCGCCGCGATTGGAAAGACTTCACGAGGGAAGTAGACCTTGGTAATTAAGTTCAGGTGCCCTACAAGACTCTCCGTCGCCGCCGTGAGGCCCGACGAAAAAAGATTCCAGTAGAGCAGCCCAAAGTACGCAAAGACCGGATAGGGGAGCCCACCGGTTTTCTGGCGCAATATAATCTGCCCCACAATACTGAAGATCAGCGCCGTTGCCAGTGGATAGAGCACCGCCCAAGCATAGCCCAGCACCGATTGTTTGTAGCGAGTTTTCACATCCCGCCCAATCAGCCCCAGAATGAGCTCCCGGTAAGCAGGCGAACGGAACGACATAGCGGCAG
>JANNDD010000602.1:0-3471 GCA_031387365.1 Armatimonas sp.
TTTTCCCGCCCCAAGCCAAGGGGGAAGCGCGGTATGGAGTAGACACTGGTGACGTAGCCGCCCGTAAGGATATTTGCCTCGCATATCTGCCTGTCCGATTCTTGGAGATCTCCAAGGTCACCCGAACAATGCCTAGCGATCAGAACCTCCACAGAGGTATGGGCCACTCGGAGTGCCTCCTGAGCGCCTATTGAGATCGAGATAGTGCCTGGCTCAAAGCGCCGCTCCGACTTGAGCCAGGAAGGGATCGTAAAGTCGTGGTGAGACATCAGTAGTCCTCCGGCAAGAGGATGGTTGTAACAGAGCGATCTGCTTCCGTGATCACCCAAATCGTCTCATTAGCGTGGGGAAATTTGTAGACCGAGAAGATGCGTGCACCCGTCTCAAGTGCTTCCTCGTTGAGTCCAACGTCTTCAGGATGGATGTCACCCCAGTCAGCTGTGTGATGCCTCTTCAGAAGCTCGCGGGCAGTGACATTCACCCGCTGCATTGCTGCCACAGCCCCCGGCGTTCCTACGAGAGCGCCGAGATCGAAGAGGCCTCCGTTAGCAGCACTGGCGAGTCCGATTTCAAGTTTAGTCATGTTCTTGTCTTTTCTGTCGTGCCTGACAGGGATTACTTGTCCTGCCAGGCGTTTTTTTGTGAGCGGCCCTTAGAATTCTTCGCACATCAACATGTAGCTTTCTGTTCGATCTGGATTAGTCCACACACAAAGGGCTGTATCAGGATCGTATTTCTCAGCCAAGTAAAAAATGGATCCGAGTTCTTCGCCAGAACTGAGATTTGCCTGGTTTTCAAATACCTCGGACATACTCGAATCTCCGTAGCTGCCATTGCAGTGGCGGGTAACAAGTGATCGAATATCTTCACCTGCACTCCTGATTTCACTGAGTGCACGAGAGCTTACTAAGACTTTGCCGACAGGGAAGAGCGCCCCTTCAGTCGGTGCAGAGCCAATATCTACTGCAATCATGGTGCTTAGGTCTGTTGGAAGTCCCATCTGACTACTCCCCCTTTCCCGTCTTGTCTTTCGCCTTAGCGGGTAGTGTCTGAGACTTGCTCGTACCTAGACCAGAGAGCCTTATTACGCCTCGCCAGAGGAGAGCCAGTACGCATGGAATCCAGCGCAGGGTGAGCTGATAGGTGCGCACAGGCAGGCTCCTGAGGAAGCGGCCAAGTGCCCATCCTTGGCTGGGAAGAGTGTTCATCCCAAGGCCGATCATCCAAAACACGAATCCCCATGCAACAGCGGTGCGGAGGAGGTTTTCCAAGGCGTAGGCATCAGAGTTCGTCAGAAACCCAAAGGCCTCCGTGACACCTATCCAGAGAACTGGGAGGACATCCGAATGATGTGCGAGCCCGATCTTCCAAACGTAGACGAGCAGAAGGGCGGTCACGGGCTTGGCCAGCCAGCCTACGGGGAGCCCTGTGGTGTGTTCTGAGAACTCGTCACTGCCACAGGTGGGGCAGGTCACGGTTCCGACCTGGCAGCGGTGCCCGCCGCCGCAAATGACTCCGTTGAAGCTCCGTTTACCCTCACACTGTGAACAGTACAGAGAGCCAGGCGGACTTAGCCGCCAACACTTACAGCACCACATATTTTTCGTTCCTTTCGTCCCCGAGAGCGGGGATATGCCAAATGGGGCTAAGAGGCCCCTGAGAAGTGAAATCCTGAAAGGTAGTAAGGGCTACCAAATGAAGCCCGGAGAGATCGCTCGCCTGAACGAGAGCAGCAAGTTTAGCCAGTCGTGCAGGCGTGGTTGTAACGATGCCAAGTCGAAGCGGGGAGCCACCACAGCGGCGCTGGAGTGCGCCTGTACGGGTCGCTAGACTATAGCCAGCAAGCTTTGTAATGAAGGCTGCTTTGTTTTGGGTTGCCATGTCTGCTTCAAGAAGTAATGGGAGGGACTCTTCCGCCTTCTCAATCCAGGCCAGAGCATCGGGGCGCACCTCACCCTGTTTCCAGGAGCTGTGGGGATTCTCCCGCCACTCGAAGCGGCACCGGGCCTCAGATTCACAGAGGAAGCTCTGGAGGCGGTACTGCTGAGTATCTTCAAACTTTTTGAGGGCGACGTGTAGGGCAGCAACACTGACGCAGTGCCCAACATAGGTTGGGGCTGTCCGTACGCGTCGCCGCACCGTCGTGATGTCGAGATCCAGCGCCTGAGCAACGATGGGGATACCAGCCTCACCGAGTCGGTATGATAGCTGTCCAGGATTAGGCAAGATACCTTCCACCCCAACGGCAAACGTGCCGAGCGGCAACTGAAAAGCCACCATGTCAAGACCGGGGCAATAATCCTCAAATCACCGGATGAATTTTCCCCAGATCAACGCGGAAAACTAGACCGATTCTCCCTTCGTTTCCCCCTTACTCAAAGTTTGTTCACGACTCTCTAAGCTTCCAAGCAGACCAGCCTTACGACGCTCCTTCATACGGTAGCTCTCACCACGAATGTTGACCGTCGTGGAGTGGTGAAGCAAACGATCCAAAACGGCGGTCGCCATCACCGTGTCACCAAAAACACTGCCCCAATCACCGTAGCTCTTGTTGCTCGTCAAGAGGATGCTTCCCCGTTCATACCGAGCAGTCACCAACTGGAAGAACAAAGTCGCTCCCACGTCATCCAACGGCAGATAACCCATTTCATCAATCACAAGGATCTTAGGAGTCACGTACCCACGAAGGCGACGCTCCAGACGACCTTCACGCGCAGCCTTACCCAAATCAGACACCAATTCGTGAGCCGTCACGAACTGCGCCGAGAAGCCCGCCCGGATTGCCTCTACGGTAAGGGCGATAGCTAAGTGCGTCTTACCCACGCCCGGCGGTCCCAAAAACACCACATTGCCAGCTTCATGCGCAAAGCGAAGCGTCTTTAACTCACGAATTTGAGCCGCATCAATGCTCGGCTGGAATGCAAAGTCAAATTGCTCCAGGGTTTTGCTCACGGGAATGCGGGCTCGCTTGAGAGACTGACGGTACTGAACCTCTTGGCGAGCACGTAGCTCCGTCTCCAACAGTTCCAAAAGGAAGTCCGCATACGCACGGTCTCCTTGAGCGGCTCGACCCAAGTGCGATTCCAAGAGCGTGTCCGCCTCGCTCAGATGCAGTTGCCCCATCACCAAGTGGAGCTTCTCTAAGGGGGAGATCCCAAGCGGGGGTAAGCTATTCATGAGAGACCTCCTTTAAGGAGTCGGACTGCTCAGCATACTCAGTGGAGTCGAGCTGTTCATAAGCTGCAAGCGAGCGCACCTGCACGAGCGGAGCATGGCGAGCCGATTCCAAGACATGGATCTTGGCTTTGCCGGGGCGAAGGCTCGCCCCCAAAGGAATCCCCTCATGATGGGAAGTCACAATCACGCACGCATGAGAGCCTGAAGTGCTCAAAGGATGCACCGCAAGGCGTTCTCCACTGCGATGTACTTGAAGCTCACCGTTGCTCTCACGAAGCAACACCTCCAGACCTG
>JANNDD010000666.1:0-12894 GCA_031387365.1 Armatimonas sp.
AAGCAAGTGGGGAAATGTCATTTCATTATACTCCGTGGCGCAATTGGGCTGCCAAAAGCATTACCCAGAGCGGAGTCAGCGATGCCAGACAAAGCTGGGCAACCAAGGTGGTGCAGCAGAAATCTTCCGAGAGTGAGGCAACCCGCTCCCCAAAAGTGAGCTCGTAAGCAGTCAGTGTCCCATCACGCAGGCTCACGGCGACAAAGCGCCCCGACGGCGAGATGGAGATTCCCGTGGGCCGTGCGTCCTCGAAGTCAATGTCCCAGGTGGGCAGGCCCTCTTCGGAGAGAAAAACCAGCCGCCCACTTGTCGCATCCAGTGCAAGCAGCACCGCGACACTCTTACCATCAGCATCTAAAGACAGCTCAACGGGCGTGCCAATCAGCTCGGTAAACCAGAGGAGCGTGCCATCGCTGCCAACCATTCCCACTCCCCCGACCTCGACCTGTGGCCCTCCCGTGGCAAAAACCGTGCGCGTGGGGCCGATGGTGGCAATCGCGAGGAGCGGGACATCCTGCCGGTGATTCCAAACTGTCTTGCGGGTCTGATCAATCAAAGTCAGATCGCCACTCTCGCCCGCGACCGCCATAAAACAAGCGCTACGGTCCATGCAGACCCGATTAATCGGAAAAGAAATGTCTTTGGTCCAGAGCAGCCGCCCGCCCAGTTCCCCCAGCGCTACGGAGTGACCGGACCCGACAATATCACAGAACGCGGCGGCAAACCGTGGCGTGTCTACCCCAAGGGAGACATCGGTGTACGAGGCGCGCCGATCCGGAAGAAAACGTGTCTTACGATTCTCTCGAAACAGATAAAGGTCATCATCGGTGGTGCCAATGTAGGTAGAACCATCAGGCGCGATCTCCGTCTTGCGAAGGGTCTCAACACTGTAGGTATGCACACGACGACTGCGCCCCTGCTCCGAGTAGCGCACCAAGTGAAAGGTTCGCACCTCAAGCTCATCGGGAACGGAGACCAAAAGTGTCCCGTCATCCAGCATCGCATAACGAGAGAGAGGGGCCAGGCCACGCGCTTTTCGGAGGAAGGTGAGGTTGACGTTCGTAATGTCGGGCATGCAGTAGAGATTATAGCACGACACTGCCTTGCCCCGCCTCGGACAAAGTGCTACAATCGGATCATGAATGAGGAACGGACAAGGCGGTCGTTTATGAAGCACATCCCACTGGGGCTGGAGCTTTACTCGGTGCGCGATGCGCTTGCCAAAGACCTGATGGGAACCGTACGCGCCGTCGCTAAGCTCGGCTACGAGGTGGTCGAGTTCTACTCCCCCTACCAGTCTTGGACTCCCGAGTACGCCAAAGAAGTACGCAAGCTTCTGGATGAGCTGAAGATCAAGTGCCTCTCCACCCACAACAGCCGCTCCGGGCTTGAGGGCGACGGGCTTAAGAAGGCAATTGAACTCAACCAAATCCTAGGCTCCAAGACGATCGTGATGGCGAGCGCAGGCAGAACACAGACTCAAGACGACTGGAAGCGTGTCGCCGAGACCCTCACCACAGCAGCGCAAGTGCTCAAGCCGCTGAAGATGCGGTCGGGCTATCACAACCACCAGACCGAGTTCCGTGAGACCAGCGGCTTCCGGCCCATCCAGCTCCTAGCTGCCAACACCCCCAAAGATGTCACGCTCCAGTTCGATGTGGGAACCTGCATGGAAGTCGGCTACGATCCCCTTGCCTGGATCGCGGCCAACCCCGGACGGATCCGCTCGCTCCACCTCAAAGACTGGGGCAAGACCGAGGGCTACAAAGTGCTCTTTAGCGAGGGCGAGACGCCCTGGGCCAAGCTTCTGGACTTAGCGGCGAGCAAGGGTGGGGCGGAGTGCTTCCTGATCGAGCAAGAAGGCAGCCGTTTCCCGTCTTTAGAGACCGCCGAGAAATGCCTGGCAAACTACCGTAAGCTGCGCCCCGCCTAACTCCATCCCCCAAGACAAGGCAAGAGAATGCGTCAGTTTAGGAAAGCTCTGTTGATTCTTGCGGCGCTGTGCACGGCAAGTGCCCTGCCTGCGGCTAAAAATCAGCCCACGGCTAAAAATCAGCTCGCAGAGGGCCGCGTGGTCTTACGGCGACTCAATCGTACTGAGTACGAGAACACGGTTCGCGATCTCTTCGCGATCAATATCTCGGTAAAAGAGCTGCTACCGGAGGACGCGGTATCGCACGGCTTTGACAATGTAGGGGCCGCACTCAATATCTCACCGGCTCTCATTGAGCGCTACCTCGAAGCGGCGGACGCGGTGCTTGATGCCGCTGTCGCGCCGGTTCACAAGCTGGAGAGCAAGACGAAGCGCTTCGATCTCTACGACTCGCTGCCCGATTGGTTCCTGCCGGGTGTCTGGAAACGCGATGATGGCGTGATTCTCTTTCGCAACAGCGGCGACTCAGCAACCGATCTGCGCAAGTTCCAAGCGCCCGCGCCAGGGTGCTATCGCTTCCGTATCTGCGCCTCGGCACACAACTCCGAGACGCCGCTGCCGATGGCGGTGCTGCTGGGCAATTTTGTGGTCAGTGGCAACCCGACGCGCCACCTTGGCTACTTCGACGCGCCGCCTGGTCAGCCGGCAGTGATTGCGTTCGAGGAGCGGCTCCTCGCGCGCAACGACACCCTCAAAATCACCCCCGTCGCACTGCCGTTCGTCTACCTGAAGCCAGAAACCGTGGCTGACTACCCGGGGCCGGGCCTGAAGATTCACTGGGTTGAGGTCGAGGGGCCGCTGCCCGAGAGCTGGCCCACGGAGAGCTATCGGCGCGTGTTTGGCGACGTGGACCCCAAAGTGGGCACCCTTGCGGATGCGGAGAAACTGTTGCGCCAGCTCCTGCCAAAAGCCTTCAGACGACCTGTTGCCGAGGGAGAGGAGAAGCCTTTCGTGGCGATTGTGGCCGCAGCACTCCAGTCGGGGCAGAGCTTCGAGATGGCGCTGCGAGCGGGCATCAAGGGCGTACTTGTCTCGTCAAAGTTCCTCTATTTCCGCGAACCGATCGGTTTGCTCGACGATACAGCGCTGGCGTCCCGGCTGGCGTATTTCCTCTGGAGCACGATGCCCGATGAGACACTCTTCTCGCTGGCGCACAGCGGTGAGCTCCACAAACCTAGCGTTCTGCGTGCGCAGGTGGAGCGCATGCTCCAGCACCCAAAGGCGAGGGCGTTCACCGAGAACTTCACGGGCCAGTGGCTCAGCTTGCGCAATATCAACGCGACCACACCCGACAAGACCCTCTATCCGGAGTTCGAGGAGCAGCTGCAGTGGTCCTCCGTGCGCGAGACACAGCTCTTCTTCGACACGCTGCTCAAGGAAAATCTCAGCGTGCGCAATATCGTGGACTCGGACTTTGCGATCCTCAATGGCCGCCTGGCGAAGCACTACGGCATCCCCGGCGTGCACGGGGTCGAGTTCCGCAAAGTCGCGCTGAAGCCCGAGTACCACCGCGGCGGCGTGCTCACCCAGGCAAGTGTGCTCAAGGCCACCGCAAACGGCACGGCGACCTCGCCCGTGCTACGCGGGGTGTGGGTGCTGGATCGGATTCTGGGCAGCCCTGCTGCGCCTCCACCGGCTAATGTCCCCGCCATCGAGCCAGACATTCGTGGTGCACAAACCATTCGGGAGCAGCTCGCAAAACACCGCCTGACACCAAGCTGCGCGAGCTGTCACGTGCACATTGATCCGCCGGGCTTCGCGCTGGAAAACTACGATGCCATCGGCGGCTGGCGTGAGCGCTACCGGGTTATCGCGGAGCGCAAGGACTGGGTCAATAACCGCATTGGCCCGCTGGCAAAGTACCTCGCTGCCTGGCAGTACGGCGAAGGCCGTGCCGTTGATGCCGGAGATACCCTCCCCGATGGGCGGAAGTTCACGGACATCACGGGCTTCAAGAAACTATTGCTCGCGCACCCCGAGCAGCTCGCCCGCTGCGTCACGGAGAAGCTCGTGACCTACGCGACGGGAGAGCCCGTCAGCTCGCGGGACAGCCAAGCCGTAAACCAGATCCTAACGCAAGCAAAGGGGTCGGACTACGGGCTCCGCTCTCTCGTGCACGCCGTTGTCGCCAGCGAGCTCTTTCGGAGAAAGTGAACCAACCATGCCAAGCTCCCCTCAGTTGTCCCGCCGTACGTTCCTCCGTGGGACGGGTGTCACGCTGACCTTGCCACTTCTTGAGGCGATGGGGCCAGTGCGCGCTCAAGCCAAGAGTAGCAGCAGCGGCGAGCCACCCCGCCGGATGATCTGCATCAACACGACGCTCGGCCTACACACGCCCAATCTGTTTCCAACTCGCGCCGGGCGCGACTACGAGCTGACCCCCTATCTTGAGCCGCTCCAAAAACTCCGCAACGACTTCACGGTCTTCTCAGGCCTCTCCCATCCACAAGTAGATGGCGGGCACTCCTCAGAGCTGTGCTACCTCACTGCCGCGCCGCATCCGTCGTCTGATAACTTTAAGAATACGATCTCGCTGGACCAGTACGCCGTCGAGCTGCTGGTGCCCGACACACGCTTCGCTTCGCTGGTGCTCGCCTCTTCCCACACGGGCCTATCCATTACGCGCAGTGGCGTGCAGATCCCAGCGGAACAAAGGCCCTCCCGTGTTTTTCGCGCCATGTTCGTTGACGGTACCCCCACCGAGATCAATACACAAGTACAGCGGCTCAAGCAAGGCCAGAGCATCATGGATAGCGTGCTGGCTGAGGCGAAAGACTTCCAAAAAGGGCTTGGCAGGCAAGATCGTCAGAAGCTGGACGAGTACTTTACATCCGTGCGTGAGGTCGAGAAGCGGATGATCAATGCGCAGGACTGGAGCCGCCGCCCGAAGCCAAAAGTGGAAGCCAAGCCACCCGTTGATATCGTCAGCTCAGTGGAGGTCGTTGCTCGGGTGCGGCTGATGGTTGACCTGATGCACCTAGCGCTGCAAACCGACTCGACGCGCTTTATCACCTTCGCGATGAACGGACTCAACGCCGTGCCGGTCATTCCCGGTGTCACGCAGGACTGGCACAACCTCTCGCACCACGGCCAAGATCCTGCCAAGCTGGCGGAGCTACGGGTGATTGAGCTCCAGCAGATGCAGCTTGTCGGAGAGCTACTGACGAAGCTAAAGAACACTCCTGAGGCAGGAGGCACACTGCTCGACCGCACGACAGTACTATTTGGCAGCAACCTGGGCAACGCCAGTAGCCACGATACAAAAAATATGCCGATTCTGGTGGCGGGCGGCGGCTTCCGACACGGCCAGCACCTTGCCTTCGACCCCCAGAAAAACCCACCGCTCTGTAATCTCTTTGTACAGTGCCTCCACCGCCTCGGTGCGGATGTCAGCGCTTTTGGCTCAAGCAGCGGGACGATTCCCGGCTTCGAGCTCGCCGCGTGATCGTCACTTTACCGGTGCGGCGTTCCAGACCTTGAGATCGTCAAACCAGCCGTCCTTGCCCCCGACACCAAGCTCGATCTTCGACTTCGTCACGTGCCCAATGCCCGGGGACTTCAGATAGCCCGCGGGCTTGCCATCAATCGTGACACGCATCTGGTCGCCGACGGTTTCCACAACAAGGCTGTACCACTTGCTCGTCTCTAATTTCGTAGGGAAGCTGGCGCTGTGCGCGGCGAGTAGCTTACTGATCTCGGCTTTATTTGCCACGGGGTCTTTGCGTAGCTCGATCAGCGCATTGCTCTGGCTACCCTCGCGCTCATCAATCAGAGTGACTTTATCAAGGCGCACTTGGGCACGGCAAAGATGGCCGTAGTGCGAGCCCGTGAACTTGCGATCATCAAACTCCACATCAATCATGGTCGCGCCCTCAAAGCGAATCTTGCACTCCACGACACTGTCCTTGGTGGGCAGCTCCAGCCCATAAACAGCCGCATGCGCCTTAACAACAGACTTACCATCCGTAGAGGGCATGTCCTTCTCGCGCGTCTGCGTCCCTTTCAGTGCGTCCTTCTCGAAGGCAAAGGTGTCCACAACCCGGTGCCAGCGCGCGTCGTGCTCAGCACTCTGGAAATCATCAGCAAAAAGCAGCTCTTTCTTCTGAGCAATCGGCTCCGCCGGGATCGTGTCCAAGACAGCCGCCAAAGTAGCCGAGGTGGCAATAAGGCAAGGGATGAAAAGAAGACGTCGGTTCATAATGTACTCTATCGCGATTGAGCAGGGCGGTGCTATACTCTTTCCAGTTCCAGGCTAGGTATCATGAAACAAAATCATAAGGTTTACGATGCAATCGTCGTCGGTGGTGGCCATAACGGGCTGGTGGCTGCGAGCTATCTGGCCAAGGCTGGAAAAACGGTTCTCCTGCTGGAAGCCCAAGGCGAGCTCGGTGGTGCCACTACCAGCGTCAAACCCTTTCCTGAATACGATGCCCGGCTCTCGCGCTATTCCTACTTGGTATCGCTACTTCCGGATCAGATCGTTGCGGATCTGGGAATCCACTTCAAGACACTGGAACGCTCCGTCTCTTCCTACACGCCTTATCACCGCGAGGGACAGGAGGATGGGCTTCTGATTTCGAGTGCGTGGGATGAGCCGACCGTAAGCAGTTTCAGACGGCTGACCGGCTCGGATCGGGAGAGCGCCGCCTGGCGCGAGTTCTACGGAGAGATCGCCGAGCTGGCGAAGCGCCTGGCCCCCTCCCTGCTCAAGCCCCTCATGAGCGCTGCGGAACTCAAAGCCGAGATCGGACTGCCTGAGGTCTGGCGTTATCTCATGGAGATGCCGATTGGTGAAGTCATTCGCGACCGATTTAGTGACGATCTGGTGCGAGGCGTGGTTCTTACCGATGCGCTGATTGGAACTTTTGTCTCGGCGGATGACATGCAGGCCAACTGCTGCTTTCTCTATCACCTGATTGGAAACGGCACCGGACAGTGGCGTGTACCGCAGGGTGGTATGGGCGCTTTGGTCAAGGAGCTACATCGCGTCGCCACATCACACGGAGTGGAGATCAAACGCCAATCCAAGGTAGTGGCGCTTGAGAGTGATTCAGCAGGTGTCCGCATTGAAACACAATCCGGGCATACCTACCGCGCCAAAGATCTACTCTTTGCCGCGGCGCCACAGCATTTGGCTCGTTTGCGCGGGCGCACGGTTCCAGATTCCCTTGAGGGATCCCAGCTAAAAATCAACATGCTCTTGTCGCGCCTGCCCCGCCTTAAATCCGGTGTGGATCCCCAGCTCGCCTTTGGCGGCACGTTTCATGTCAATGAAAGCTTTTCCCAACTAGAAGCCGCCTACACCCACGCTCGCGGGGGGAAGCTGCCAGGGCCACTGCCGCTGGAACTATATTGCCACACCCTCACCGATCCCACTATCCTGTCCACGGATCTGATCGCAAAGGGTTTCCAAACGCTTACCCTTTTTGGACTTCATACCCCCGCGAAGCTCTTCGATGCGGATCCTGAGGGCATCAAAGCACACGCCAGAAAGTGCGCCCTCGCCAGCTTGAATCAGTACTTACTCGATCCCATCGAATCTGTTCTAGCTTCCTGCGGGGATGGCTCGCTTGCAATTGAAGTCAAGACACCGCTGGATTTGGAGGCAGATATCTCCCTGCCGCGTGGAAACATCTTCCACCGTGACCTGGATTTCCCCTTCCTTGACAGCGAGCCAGGAGGAGCAGACAAGCCGCTCTGGGGCGCTGAAACAGATGATCCACATATTTTCCTCGCAGGCGCAGGAGCTCGTCGGGGCGGCGGTGTCAGCGGCATTGCGGGCCATAACGCGGCGATGGCATTGCTGGCAAAGGCTTAATACAACACCATGAATAGAAGACGAACAACCTGGGCAGCCCTTTGCTTGCTTACGGCATTGACGCATTCGGCATCGGCGGACCAACAGGTGGTCTACCCGCCCTCCGCCATGCCCCGCGTGGACATGCACACTCATATGGATGCCAAAACCCAGTATGCAAAATCGGTCGAGGCAATGAACCAATGGGGCGGCACCATCAGCATCAGCTTGGCGGGTTTGTTCTGGGTGAAGGACAACGACGACAAAAATGCAAGCCCGGCCAGCGTGAGGCAGATCCCGAGAAACGACATGGTCTACGTGAAAGACACGTTGCAGAACCGGATTCTTTTTGTCCCGGGTGCCTTCACGATTCCGAGTCAAGGTATCTGGTGGAATGTCGACGAAATCAAGACCTTTAAAGAGCAGGGCTTTGTCGGCCTCAAATTATGGCCACACGGGGCAATTCTCTCCAGTAAGATCCCAGGAATCCATGAACAACTTAATGAAGCCGGTCGGCAAGGCATGCCCTTGATCGGCTATCACGCAGGAGACCCAGGCGATGCCAAAGGCAACAGCGCAGCCTTTCCGAAGTTCGAGGAGGATGCGATCGAGATGGCTAAGGCGCACCCACAAACCACATTCATCTTCGCTCATGGCCTCTTCATGCTGGAAAACGACGAAGGCCTGGACAAGCTGGGCAAGATATTCGACAAGTATCCGAATGTCTTCGTAGACTTGGCCTTCACCCACAACTCGCGACAAACGGCGAAGTACACGCCAAGCAAGGCCAGAGCCTTCTATATCAAACACCGTGACCGAATTCTTTTTGGCTCCGATGTCTTTGCGGCAGGTGCCCCTGCCAGTGGGTTCCTGAACGAACGAAAGGTCCTCGAAACCAATCAGGTGACGAACGGCCTTCATGGAGGCCCTAAGTTGGAGGGGCTTAATCTTCCTGACGATGTGCTGAACCACATCTACTACTGGAACGCTGCCCGGCTCATTCCCAGAGTTTGCCAGGTGCTTGAAGGCCAGAAGTTCAAGATCGGCTACGAGCTCGGCCCGTTTAAATTCGACCGGCTGCCTCCCGATGTCACCGTAAACAAGCTCACCGTTGTTCGTGGTCAGGCAGCCGAGCTCACCGGCACCTTGGGTAGTGTGACGGAAAACCTGACCGTAGAAATTGCGGGCAAGATTTACTCTGGGATTGATAACAGGAATGGCACTTGGAAGCTGCCCGCAGATCAGATTGTCGGCCTGCCCGCAGGTACTTATGATGTCAAAGTGACCGCCAGAAACTCCATTGGCCTCGTCCGAACCGATTCCTCCCCCCATGCACTGATAGTCAGTGCCGCCAATCCCAAGCGACAGGAAGCCGAGCTTGCCCTCGAACCCGATGAATCTGCGCCTGCCAACATCGGCAAAGGCGCTGCTCACCGAGGCTGCTCAGCTCTGTGGCCTCAGCCTCAGCGAGTATGTCCTGAGGCACTCCATGGAAGCCGCTCACCAGCAGCTCAAGAAAGCACGATACAGCCCACTTCCAGGGGCGGGTACGCTACAACTGGCTCACCGTATCGAGGAGACCACTCCCCCCACTGAGGGATTGGAGCGAGCTGCGAAGACCTACCAGCAGCGAGTTGCTGGCGTGACGGGCGTGTTCCTCCACAGCCTTGAAGAAGGCGTTTCACTCTACCGCAGGCATGGTTTCGAGCCGTTTGCGGACGACAAAATCGGGAGCCGACTAACCTCCCGCTGAACCTAAACGGGGTACAGATTAATCGAGGTATTTTGCATGAACCGACTCCATTTCAACCGCTGGCTCTGTGCCAACATCGCTTTCCTCACTGCTGGCCCGCTCTGGGCTCAGGGGAAACTGGAGCAGGGAAAAGATAGGATCGACACGCCCGCTGTGGGAGCGGGTCTCTGTGTCCACAATCTCTTCCAGTCCAACATGGTCGTACAGCGCAACCGCCCCATCCCGATCTGGGGCTGGGCCACGCCCGGCGAGACCGTGACCGTCACCTTTGCCGGTCAGTCACGCTCGAGCACGGCGGCTCCTGACCGTTCCTGGAGAGTCGAGCTCCCGGCACTTCCTGCCAGCACAGAGCCACGAACGATTGTCGTGCAGGACAAGGAGAGCAAGCTCGAGCTCACCAACATCTTGGTCGGCGATCTCTGGGTGCTGGGCGGTCAGAGCAACATGGAGTTCGAGCTCCACAAGGTGGAAGAAGGCCCGCTGGAGATTATCTCCGCCAACTTCGACCAGATTCGCCTCTTCACCGTCCCTCAGCAAAATGGTCCAGAGATCAAGCGAGCCTTCCCGCGCCAGTACCAGTGGAGCGATTTCTTCAGCCAGCACTTCCGACAGGGGTACTGGGATGTCTGCTCACCCGAGACCGTGGGAGAGATGTCGGGGATCGGGTACGTCTTCGCCCGGCGGGTCCACATGGCCACCCGCATTCCGATCGGGGTTGTCGATGTCTCCCGTGGGGGAACGTCACTGGTGAGCTGGACACCCATCGAGGTGCTCAGAAAGATAGATACCCCCGAAGTGCGAGAAACCCTCGCTGAGTGGGACAAGAGAGTCGCGGCGTTCGACCCGCAGAAAGACCTGGAAGCCCGGATCAAGCAGTACGACACCTGGGTTGCCCGGCAGCGAGGCCAAGGCAAGGCGATACCGGCAGATCGCAAGCCGCCCTCCGGCCTACAACCCGGTCCGGCGATGGACATGAACCGTCCGGGCAATCTCTTCGCCAGCACTCTCTCCACCCTCGCCGGGCTACCGGTCAAAGGGGTCCTCTGGCACCAGGGCTACAACGATGCTCTGGTTCCCAACGGCCACAAGCTCTACGCGCGGGTCTTTCCGGAGATGATCAAGGCCTGGCGCACCACCTTCAACGATCCCACCCTGCCCTTTGGAATCATCACACAGGAGACCCAGGATCCGCCGCAGACCCTGGAGAACTTCCTTCCCCCGATGGTAGACGAAGGAAACTACATCCGCGAGGTTCACTACCAGACATTTCTCAACTTCCGCAAAGCGGGCGACAAGAACATCGGCTATGTTAGTAGCTTCGACCAGCACCGCGCCTGGTACCACCCCCAGATCAAGGTTCCCGTGGGCGAGCGCATCGCCAAGTGGGCTCTGGCGACCCAGTACGGCAAGAGCATTCGCTGGCTGCCCCCCCAGCTTCAGGAAGTCAAGGCCAGCGAGGGCAAGCTCTTCTTGAAGCTCGATACCTGGGCGGGTCCCTTCAACGATGGCCCGATCCAGGGGTTCGCTATCGCGGGAAAAGACGGACGTTTTCAGCCAGCAAAGGCGGAGTGGCTCGACAAGAACGCTGGCAAAGGAGAGCCAAACTGGGAGCGCAGTGTGGTCGTGCTCTCCAGCCCGCTGGTGCCTGAGCCGGTCTACTTCCGCTATGCCTGGGCAAGAAACCCGCTAGAGAACCTGAAGTCCACCGACAACTCCGGGCTCCCCTTCGACACCCAGCGCAACGACAGCTTCACCCTCGCCGACATGTTCCAGATCTACACCGGCAAGAGCACCGCGAAACCTGGTGTCCTCGGCGAGGGCGAGAGACGCGAGCTGGTCAATGCCCTGAAAGCGGAGGATTTGAAGCGGCGACGAGAAGAAGTGAAGGGATTTGGCATCGAAATCCGGAATCTAGCTCCCAGATGAAGCCCAACATCCTCTTTATCATGAGCGACGACCATGCCGCGCATGCAATCAGTGCCTACGGCAGTCGTATCAATCAGACGCCGCAGATAGACCGCATCGCACAGGGGGGAGTGCGGCTGACGAACTGCCACTGCACCAACGCGCTGTGCACCCCAAGCCGTGCCACGATCCTCACCGGACAGTACGGGCATATCACCGGCGTGCGCGAGTGGCAGCCGCTCGACAACCGCCGCCCCGTCCAGCTACAGAAGCTCCTGAAGGCGGCAGGATATAACACTGCAATCTTCGGCAAGTGGCACCTCGGGCACGGAATCACCGACAACGTCGACCGCCCCGATCACAACGGTCCCAACGCTGTCCCAGCCGATCCGATGGGCTTCGACTACTGGTCCATTCTGCCGGGTCACGGGCGCTACCATGATCCTGAGCTGATCACACCGGCAGGGCGCACGGAAGTGAAGGGGTATATCAGTGATATCCTCACGGATCAGGCGCTGGAGTGGCTTGCCCAGCGCCCCACCGACGACCAGCCCTTTTTCCTCTGTGTCCACCACAAAGCACCTCACCGGAGATGGGAGCCGGGGGAACGCTACCAGCACCTCTACACCGACGAAGAGATCCCCCTGCCAGAGACCTTCGACGATGACTACGCGGGGCGGCCCGCAGCGGCGATGGCTAAGATGCGCGTGCTGGGCGATCTGAGCCAGAGCGATGTCAAAGGTGACCCTCCCCCCGGACTGGAGGACGTGGCGCTGAAGAACTGGTACTATCAGCGCTACATCAAGGACTACCTACGCTGCGTCGCTAGCGTCGATGCCTCAGTGGGACGCCTGCTCGACTACCTCGACGAAGCCAACCTGGCGCACAACACGATCGTGATCTACACCAGCGACCAGGGGTTCTTCCTGGGCGATCACGGGTGGTACGACAAGCGCTTTATTTACGACCACTCCCTCCGGATGCCCTTTCTTTTGCGCTACCCTGCGGAGGTGCCGGCAAACACCACCCAAGACGCACTACTCACGAACCTGGACTTTGCCCCGACACTGCTAGAATATGCCGGTATCCCCGCACCTACGGAGATGCAGGGAGTCTCCGGACGCGCCCTGCTACGTGGCGAAACTCCGCCACAGTGGAAGGAATCGCTCTACTATCGCTACTGGGATCACGGTGGCCACAATGTCTGCGCCCACTACGGCGTGCGCACCCCTACCCACAAGCTGATCTATTTCCATCCCCCCGACATCACCTGGAATGGGATCGTGGACGCCGATCCCCGCTTGTCGCCCTACTGGGAGCTCTTCGATCTTGTGGAAGACCCCAACGAGCTCTACAACGTCTACGACGACCCCGCCTACGCCCGTGTCCAAGCCCAGCTCCACGAGGAACTGGATCGCCTGCAGCAGCGGTACGGCGACGAGCCGCTCCACTCTCCTCCCTCGGCCTGAGCCCGTAGCGTGTCACCACGCTCCACCGTACCAACCG
>JANNDD010000675.1:0-1696 GCA_031387365.1 Armatimonas sp.
CGCGCTGCGTCACAATCCCAATAATCCGGCTACCATCGCGCACCGAGTCGGAGATCAGGCGCATGTAGGGCTCGCGTCCCACCACAATCGGAGCGACAAGCACGGGGAAGATAACCGCATCCCGCAAGGGCAAGAGGTTCAGCTCATCCGGTATTTGTGGCGTCTCCTGAGTCTCGGTATTGAGCTGGTCAAACACATTCTCCAGCTCCTCAATCACGTTTGTTTTAATCTCGTCCATTTGTTTTGTTACTCCTTTCGACTCCAGTGCAATAAGAACCTATCCCTGTGAAATCGGAATTTTACGTGTCGGCATTGCGGAAAAAGAACGCTCGGGCAGCCTGATGGTCAGAAAACCATTCTTCAGTGTCGCCGTGATGGTGTCCCGATCCACTCGAAAATCTTCTGGAAGCTCGAAGGTGCGCTCAAAGGGTCCAAAGTAGATCTCTAGCTGATGGCACAGTGTCTTTACTTCACCGCTTCCTTCCCCACGCGACCCCGCCACAGTCAGGTGTCGCCCATCTCCCGAGAGCGTCACGGAGAGTGTCTCCGTTGTCGCTCCTGCGAGCTCTAGTTTAATAACGAGCGCGTCCCGAGTTTCGTGAACATCGGCGGCAGGCTGCCAGAACCGTGTCACTCCCCCCTGGTTATCCAGAAAGGCGCGTAGGGCATCTTCGGTAAATCTTGTCATAGCTTCACTTCTTTATACATCAGAATTTACTTGAGTGTTCCACACTAATGTAACATACTGAAAAATAAACAAAGCCGGGAAACTTCCCCGGCTTTTCTTGTCTTTATCGGGTGCTACGTTCCCCGGCCGGGGTTGGGAAGCGCACCGGTCGTGGCCGCGATCAGGGTCTCCAGTGGCCCTTGTGTGGTCACTCCAAAGGTCTGCAAGTCCGCGATGGCCCGCTCGATCTCCTCAGAGGGGCCCGAGAAAGTCACCTCGGCCACTCCTCCTTCTTCGGAGAGCATCGCACGGCGGATAGTCAGGGAAATACGAAAACGCCGTGAGATGGTTCCCAGGATCGGAGTGTCCATCATCTCGCGCGTGAAAGTGAGGTTGTAAACAGCACTGCCAGTCATAATTAGCCCATTGTACCCTAATCTTCGCACCCTAATCTTCCCGTGGCAGAAAATGCGGGCAGTCTTCCGGACCGAGACAGGCGGGCACCTGTGTCCAGCGTCCGTTGCGGTAGTTCCGTGGGTCGGAGAGGCGCACGACACAGGCCAGCACGGCGTGAGAGCAGTCGCGGCAGCTCCCGCGCTCGGAGAGCAGGCACTTGAGCGCCAGCGCACGACGGGGCGCTTTCTCGACGGCTTCCGCCCCCAGCGGTGCGTCCGTGCGGGGAGGATCAAGCGCAATGGGCACCTCCGTGCGGGCAATCAGGCGCAGCACGCCCACTTTATAGAGTTCCGCGGGCGTGTCGGGGAGCCCTTCGGGAACGGGGTGGGCATCGCCGCGCAGCAGATCCCCCAGCGCAATCTCCCGGTTTTGCATGGTCGCCGGGCCAATCGCCACCGTGAAGCTCTTCCCGAGAGGCGCGGCCATGCCCTCAGTCAGTGTCCCCTCCAGTGTCAGGATGTAGCCCGGACAGCTCGCCTCCGTGGTGCCCTCAAACTTGGTCAGAACCAGCCGTGGGCGTAGCGAGACAACCCTTCCCCAGAAACGAATCGGCGCAGACATACGCTATTGTAC
>JANNDD010000686.1:0-3215 GCA_031387365.1 Armatimonas sp.
GGCGACCAGCAAGCCCGTCACAAGCCAGACCGGCTCCTCGCTCAGTTCGGCCCGCCAGCTCAAGAGCGGCACCACTCCCAGTGCGATCCAGAGCCCAAAGCGAACACCGGGCCGGGCGGCCTTGCCTCGGCTCAGTTTCGCGAGCAGAGCAAAAAACGCCCCAAGAAGAAGAGTTGCCAGCAGAGCGGAGAGCAGCTGCAGCCCCACTTGCCACTGTTCCGCCAGCGGGAAGGAGCTGTCGCTAGGATAGCTACGCTTTTTCAGCTGGGTATCGAGGGTGTCTCGCTTTTGAAACACTCGCTCCAGTGCCAGCGCTTCGGCTTCACCCCAGACTTTTCGATGCGCAGCCAGCGCGTCGCGGCGACGGGCAGCCTCCCCTTCTGCGCCCATGACATAGGTTTTGATGGCCATGCTTTCGGGTCGCGCGGCGGCGGTCAGCGCGAGCGTCAACCCAGAGCGGCGGATGCTGACTCCACTTCCCTGAGCCTCAATGCGCTCTCCCAAGGTTCGTAAGTCATGGCGAATGACAAGCCCAGCGGCTTTCTCGCCTGCCCGCTCTTTCTGGGCGGCCAGTGCGGTCGCCACCCGCGCCAGTGCCTTCAGACGCAATAAAAAGCACAGCTCCGGCGCTGCCTGAGCATCGGCCAGAACGGTGTGGCTTCCCTGCACACGATCCAGTTGAGCGAGCCGGGCAAGCGCTTCCTCGCTGGTGTAGTCGTCCCAGCGTGGGCACTGCGCCGCCTGGTGGAGTGCGGCTAGTGCGGCGGCATCACTGTGAGTGGTGAGCAGGGCGACGGCACGCAGAGCAGGGAAGAAGGCGTTGCCTGGGTCATGCTGCGCCCCTTGATCCATCAGCTCCAGAGCCTCGTACAGGGAGAACACTTGGGGCGGTGCAGCGGTGGTGCTTGCCCGGTACCGAGGATCCAGAAAACGCTCCTCTTCATCGCGGCGCAACTTCAATTGTTCTTCGCAGAGCTTGCGCAGCTTTCGGGCAACCTCACCTGACTCACTTAGCTTGGGCGGCGTCCTAGGGCCTTCCAGCGACTTGACCAGTGCTTCACCGCGCCCACCCAGTGCAGCTTGTGCCTGCTGACGCACCAGCCAGCCCGTCTTCGGAGCCACCAAGAGGCCGCCTAAGAGCAGTACACTTGCACCGAAACAGAGGTAGCCTCGCAAAACAGTTTTCATGCTACTCTAAACGCAGAGCAGCGGGCGTTGGTTACGGGCGAGCCGTGAGCATCAGAAAAATAGAGCACAGGAGCGAGAGGCTGAAGGCGGCGGGAAGCGAGAGCGTAGCCAAGCCCGTAAGAATGCTCACCGGGGCTTTTTTGCCCTGCTGCCGTCCTTTTAAGCTCAACGCCAGCATCCCAACCGCCATCGGGAAGAGCAGAATCACGCCACTGAGCGCCCCCTCAATCCGTCGCCCTCCGATCAGTTGCGCCGCACCCGCCCCCCACCACGCTGCCCCACCAACCAGAGTGAGTAGCAGCATTACCTGCACACGGGCCTTGGGAACCTCAGTGCCCCAGAAGCAGGGGTTGGAAAGGACAATACCCGCAATACTCCCGCCCCATGATCGCGCGGGCTGCACAGACTTGTTATGAGAAAATCCCTGTATTCTTACACCAACCGACTGCAAAAGGACTGTCTTTGTTAGGGAAGCGTGGCAAATTACTGAGCAGTGCACTGAGGGCTTCTCGGCCTCAAGATCGTTTTGTTTATGAACGCGGCTTCCGGAAGTTTCGGGATAAACTTTATCAACCTGAAGCATTTCGTAGTCTAAAAGACATTGATGCCGATGCGCACTATCACACGGCGTGGGAAAAAAGCGATGGGCCAACGGATGGTGACCGCGTTCTGAACGCGGAACTTACAACATATTTACCGAATCAGCTACTGACAAAGATGGATGTGTCTACGATGGCCCATTCTGTTGAAGGGCGCTCTCCTTTACTCGATATTCAGCTTCTTGAATTTGCTGCAACCATTCCTATAGAACAGCTTACACAAGGCTGGCAGACCAAATATCTACTGAAACGACTTGCTGAACGCTATGTTCCTTCTGAGGTACTCTACCGACGGAAACAGGGATTTGTCATGCCAATCAACGATTGGATACAAGGTGAGCTTGCCCCGACCATCTCGGTATTGCTAAAATCGGTATCCTCACCAGAACGAGGAATGTTTGATCAGCGCTGGGTAATGAGTATTTTGGACGAACATAAACAAGGCATTGGCGATTGGTCACAACAAATCTGGACTCTTGTCGTTTTTGAGGTTTGGTACCGGATTTTTATAGAAGAATCCATTGACCGACATACGAATTTGAAAGATTTATTGTAACTTCTGAGCTTCACTCCACGCGAATCAGGTACGAATTATGGACTGACTCTCTGAATGCGCAAGGTGATTTGGTAATCGCTCTGGGCGATCACATTCGGAGTGAAGTTCTCGGGGCTGAGCTGTACAAAGCTAATCTTGTAGCGGGGACGGACAGTGAGCGTCGTGGTGGTGTCTTTGAGCCACTCCACCGAGAAGCTCTCTGGGGCAGGGGCATCGGCACTGAGGAGGAATGGGCTCTTGTGCAGCTCACCCGTGACAAAAGCTGTCCCTGCCCAGACGCAGTCTGCATTGATCGGGCAGCGGGAATCGTCTTTGATGCTCTTGATCTCCAGCTCGGTTGCGGCGTCGCCCTCTAGACCCACTTTTTCGCCGACTTGCACCACAATATCTTGGTTCAGTGGCAGCGTCCGGTAGCTCTCCGAGACCCCTGCCGAGCAGCCGCTTAGGCAAAGTAGAGGGAAAAGAAAAAGACAGAATTTGACCATAGCTGTGAAATAAGATCAATTGCTAGGTCAAAAGCTTCAAAAGAAAACTCTGGTAGTTTCAACCGGTTGTGTAAAATACGCTTACTCCAATCTTCTCTAGTGGTGATACGCATGAGAAAACTTGGAATCGGACTGGCGATTGGTACACTGGCGCTCTTATTCCTGCTTCCGCAGACCGGCTGGCTGCTGCGAGGGCTGCTCCGTGGGATTGTTGCTGCAGTGCTCTGGCAGCCCATGCCTGTGGTGCGCGCCGAAGGGAGCGTGAGCTCCTGGCCTCTGCTGCTGCTGGCAACCTGGTCGCTTGTGGCACTTTTGGCGACGCTGTTTTGCGGGAGTATTGCGGGTATTGTCCTTTCCAACCCCTGCTTCTGGGGCACTGAGGTTCCC
>JANNDD010000696.1:0-1074 GCA_031387365.1 Armatimonas sp.
CAGAAGCGCCGCCGCCGCCGGACTTACCACCGCCACCCCCAGAGTTGCCACTACCACCGCCGCCATTTCCGCCGCGTGCAAAAATCATCAGCAGATACAGGGCAAGGCGCGGGTTGCGAATCGCAAGAACGATAAAACCGATTCCAGCTAGGGTCAGTAAGAGAATCTGCACCCCGCTCAGAGGCTGCGCTTCGGGAGCGTTTGTTTTGCCACCAGGTGTGATGTTGCCACCAAGCGCCACGATGATTTGCTTCGCCCCTTCCGTCACCGCGCCGTCGCGGTCGCCTGCTTGAAGACGCGGAATAACCGTATCGCGAAGAATCCGTGAGGCGAGTGCGTCAGGCACCTGCGCTTCCAACCCGTAGCCTACCTCAATCCGGGCGGCGCGATCCTCGGCGAAGAGAAACAGAACGAGCCCATCGTCGAGGCCCTTACGCCCCACACGCCATGCCTGAAACGCCCGCACCGTCCAGTCTTCTAGCGGCGTCACTCCGGTCGTTTTGCCCACCCAGACCAAGACCTGATGCCCGGACGCGCGCTGGTGGGCTTCCAGTTGCGCACTCAGCGCACGGCGGGTCGGCTCCGAGAGAAACCCAGCCGTATCCGTGACCCTCTCAGTGGGAGCGTGCGGCAGAGAAGGAGTTCCCTGCGCGAGGCTCCCTGCGACAAGCAGAAGAGTCACAAGGAGAAAAACGAGGACGCGTTTCATCGCTTTAGAACTTCACAGCAGGTGCTGTTTCTGCCCCCGCCTGCGCCTTGAAGTAGGACTTCGGCTGGAAACGTGCGCCAGAAAATCCCGCCACGAGGTTGGTGGGGAAGCTATCGCGCCGAGAGTTGAACGCTTGCGCCGCCTCGTTGAAGCGCATCCGCTCCACGGTGATGCGGTTTTCTGTCCCTTCGAGCTGTGCCTGTAGGTCGCGGAAGTTCTCCGTAGCCTTGAGATCAGGGTACTTCTCCACGACTACCAGCAAGCGCGAGAGCGCCGCCGAGAGGCCGTCCTGTGCCTGCTGCGCCTTCGCGAACTGCGCGGGATCGCCGGTGGGATTCGCGGTGGTCTGTCCCACCTTAGCCCTG
>JANNDD010000713.1:0-8089 GCA_031387365.1 Armatimonas sp.
GCTCTTTGCCCTGGGAGTCGGCACCCTACTGGCGCAGCTTCTGGGCCACCTCGCCCCCCTCGCTGACAAGTCGCCAGAGCGCGGCCAGCGCCACAGCGGCCAGCGCGGGCAGGAGTGTGTCTACCGTCTCCGGGAGGAGTGCCAGAGCGGCCAGCCCGATGAGCAGCAGTGCGATCCCGTAGCCCTGCCCAAGATGATTCGCTCCGCTCAGCGCCGCCAGTGTGAGCAAGACCCCGAGCACACGCCGCAGCGCCGTGTCGGTCTGGGCTAGCCAGACCAGCATCAGCCCGAGCACCAGCGCGATTCCCAGGCTGCCTAAATGGGGAGCGGGCGCTCCCACCGTGGACAGTGCCAGCGGGCGCACGGCGAGTGCCAGCAGGAGCGCGTAGCCCACGGCCCCAATCAGCAGGCGCGAGGCGCTCACCTTCACCTGCCCGAGCACGGTCGCCAGCACGAGAGCTCCTGCCGTCAGCACCAGAGGAAAGCTCAGCCAGCCGGTCTTGATCGTGCCCGCCGGGCGAAAGGTTCCCAGGCACGATGCCGTCGCCACTCCTACCGTCAGCGCCCCGACCAGTGTGAGTGCAGGAGTCGCCCCGGGACTGCGCCACCCGATCACGCAGAGCGCGGCGAGCAGGCCCAGGGTTGCGCCCAGAAGGTTCTCCCGTGGGAACATGCTGTGGAGGCTGAGCAATAGCAGAAGCGGTGCCAGCGCCAGCCCCGCCGCCGCCGTGGGCCTCTCTTGTAGCGCGAGCCACCCGGCCAGTGCACCGAAGACCCCGCCCAGCAATACCCCCAGCCCCAGCGCCTGCCCTGGTGCGAAAATCCCCGACGACGGCAGTGAGAGAACAAAGGCGAGCAGTGCGGGAAGCGCACTCTGCCAGGGGAAAGCGACCGGCTTTCGCGGCGGCATTAGACCGACCCCTCCGACCACTAAACTCAACACCAGCGCAATCACCAGCAGGCCACGTTCCATGGGGCACCTCTTTAACAAACTCTACCGGTGATTATACAGGCAACCGCCTCCCCCTGCGCTGATTTTTAGCCCCGAAAAGGCCGTGTTTTGGGCAAGAGAAACGCCGCCCGTGCCGCTGCATTCTCCGAGAGCGTGTGAGGATAGAGTCCCTCGATGGCGTACTGCACCTGAATCCGCCGGTCTGTTATGGTTTTCGCCTGCACCTGCGCCTCGGCTCGCTTCTGCGTGGCGGTCTGCTGCGCGGCGGCTTGCCCGCTCTGGGCATCCGTCCAGGCGCTCAGTGCCTGCGCCGCCTGCGCCACAAAGGCGGCCCCCAGCCCCGGCAGGCTCTCCGTGCTCAGGTGCGACAAGATCCCCGGTGCGTACTGCGCCAGCACGGCGCGGCTGTCCAGCAGGTTGGTTCCGATTCCGTACTGCGCTAGCTTGTGCGCGTTCTCTGGGTCGCGGGCAAACTTCTGGCTTGCCGCCGCCTGAATCCTGCGCAGAACCGCGATAAGCGCTTTGTGTGCCACCCCCTCGGCGGTCGTGCGGCCTTTGTGGTCTTGGTCGGCATCGAAGGCATCATCGAGTGTTTGGTGGCAGGTTGCCGTATCGGCTCTGAGTGTCGCCACAAACGTGGGGGTGATCTCCACTGCCTCTAGCTGCGCTGTAAACGGCTCTCTCTGCGCCGCCTGAGCGATTATCTCCGTTGCCTGAAGGCTCTTGAGAGTAACCGCATTCAGTGCGTTTCGTTTCTGTTTCATTGACTGTGTTTTTGTGTTCATTTTTATCTTTCCCTGATATGCCAACTAAGTTTCCTGACATGATTTTAGTACTCCCTGATATGTTTACTAAGTTCCCTGACATACTTATTAAACTTTCTTGCTAAGAATTATTCATGAATGGTTGATTCTATTCGTCGTTACCGCCCACACCGGGTACCCTTTGGGTGGATGGGTGTCTACGGACCTTCGGCCACAATGTCGCTCCGTGACTACCGAGTTCCTCAGTTCCCAGTCGCGGAGCGACTTCATAGCCGAGGCACGAGGCTCCTAGACGCCGATTTTAATCGGCGGGAAAAATCAGCGGCCCAGCGATTCATGCAAAGGCTCGTTTTGCTTAGGATTTGCTTGGCAGCACCATGAAGATGGAGTAAGATTGCAATTAGTTGATCCGTGGGAACATAGCACAAGAGGCCATGCAGGTGGTCGCTTCTAAATGGGAGGAGAACCTGAAAATGAATCACAAAAACATTTGCAGATGGCTGTGGTTGAGTGTTTTTCTCCTTCTAGTTTGTCCTCAACCAAGTTCTGCTCAAGCTCTCTATCTCTGCGAGTACGATGTAGCGAACAATCTGCTTCTGAGTGCCCCCGCCGCTGGTGGTCTTCAAGGTCTTAGCCCTATTGTGCATGACGCGCCGTCTGGGAAGGTGCTTCGTGCAGGCGACAAGGCGTTCATCTACGATGCGTGGGGCCGCGTCAAGACCGTCTCCCTGGTCAGCGGCTCGGGCGGCGGCGGTGGCGGCGAGTGTCCCCCTCCTGGCCCTCCTGGCGGTGGCGGTAACAATACACTCCTGGTCAGCTACGAGTACGACGCGCTCGGACGCCGGTTCAGCGCCACCAGCGCAAACGACGTGCGCTACTTCGACTACGACGGGGCAACTTTACTCCACGAGCAGTCAATCTACACTGGCTCGTCTCAACCCAATCCCGAAGCACTGTCTAACCCGGAGGAATTGCCTAACCCCGAGGCTGTGTTTGCCGCTTGCCTAAACGGAGAGATCACCCTAGAGGAAGCTGTTGCCATGATGGGTAACGTTGCCATGATGGGTAGCGCTCAAGGCGGCGCTTCGATGAATCGCCTGATGCTCCAAGGGGTTACAGGTCTGATCGGGATCGTTGGTTCTGCGGGTGCGAATCCTGACATCGAGCTAGATGATCCGTCTGGCAATGTGGTAGGTGTGGTAAGTGCTCAGGGGGGCAGCGGAGTGCAAGTCTGGCAGGGTAGCTCTGGGTGGGACAACCTTGGCAATGCAATGAACCCTGCCGCCTTGGGTGGTGGTGCTAATGCGCCTCCGAGTCTCTATCCTTTCACTGGCAAGGATGTTCGGCGTGATGAGGCCACGGGTTTAGATTCGGATGCGAGTGATGGCCTGAGCGGTGTGTATGATCGGTCTGTTGGCGGGGATGTTGAGGATGATTTCGAGGGAGAGAATCCCTACGGCGGTTTACTGAGTGCGATCAATACCGGAGCAAGTGCTGCCAAAGAAGCGCTTGAACTCGCGGCAGACCTTCATCCTGCGAGTGGGTTTACTGGGTTTGTAACGGGTAAAGACTCTCGTGGTTGTAACCTGAGCGCGGCAGCCAGAGCACTTGATGGCTTCAGCATGGTGCCGGGAGGAGGGCTGCTAGGAGGAGCTGCTAAAGGAGGGAAAGCACTGGCTCGGGGCGCAAAAGCATCTTTTGGCCGTGGACGGCAAATAGGTGTTTTAATAGGGAAAACAGGGCCGGAAATTGCCCCCCTCATTAATGGAGTTACGAAAGATTCTTCGCGTATGGCAGGGATGATGAACGATGGTCGTATAAAAATGAAAATGATGGATGATAAATCTTTTAACGAATTTGCAGTTGATATAGATGGAATTAATCCAAGAGAGGTAAAGAATTTAAGAGGTTATAGTAAAGGCGGTATGAATAATATTCGTGCATCCGAGGGCTTAGGGGCTGCTGTTCATGAAGGAAAGCATAGTATGGACGAAATTGATGGGCACTGGTCTCAATCTCAAAGAGGTCGTGTTCGATTATTTGTTAGTGAATGGCGATCTCACAGTGCTGAAGATAAATTTAATAAGGCAATTGGGGCTAATTCAAATAATGCGATGAAAAGATTCAAGGACATACTTAAGAATTATTTTTGAAATTTAGTTGGGTTATTTATATGGAAAATAAAATATTAATTAAAATTATAGACATGATTCGTTGTTTTAATGGTCGTGATTTACAATTTTTAACAAATGAAGAGAAGATTATGGATTTAATTGATTATTTAATAAATGGAATTAATAAAAAATGGATAAGAAATATTGAAAGGAAAATAACAGTTTCTGAATTTAGAGGAGAATTATTTTTGATTTTTGATTGGGCTAAGTTAGAAAGTGAGCGGCTTGGTGATGGTAAGTATGAAACGGGAGATTGGGACTTAATGATGATTAATGAGAGGTGGGAATCTGTATCATTTATTAAATTTATAATCGATAATAATATTTTAAATGATTTTTTTAATGTTGTTGATGATAAAGTTTTTGTAAAGGTTATTAATGATGATGTTCGGATTGTAATTGATGCAATTCAAGATAAATACAAACGTCCTTTGAGATTGAATTATGGAAGAAAAACACCCCCATCTTCTTGAATTATTCACAAGAAAATTTTTAGATGGCTGGTGGTTGAGCGTTTTTCTGCTTCTCGTTTGTTCTCAATCAAGCCTTGCTCAAACTCGCTATCTCTGTCAGTACGATGCAGCGGATAACCTGCTTCTGAGTGCCCCCGCCGCCGGTGGTCTTCAAGGTCTTAGCCCAATTGTTCATGATGCGCCATCGGGCAAAGTGCTTCGTGCAGGCGACAAGGCGTTTACCTACGATGCGTGGGGCCGCGTCAAGACCGTCTCTCTAGTCAACGGCTCCGGCGGCGGTGGGGGAGACGAACCTCCGGTTGGCGGTGGCGGTGGCGGTAACAACACGCTCCTGGTCAGCTACGAGTACGATGCGCTCGGACGCCGATTCAGCGCCACCAGCGCAAACGATGTGCGCTACTTCGACTGGGCCAACCGCCTGACCTCAATGACCAGCGGCAGTGGGACTTTAACGGCGGATCACGACGCGAATGGGAACATGACGCGCCTTGGCTCAGACTACCTTGGCTGGAACGTGCGCGGTCAGCTTGCCTCGATGACTTCTGGTGGTCAAAGCAGCACGTTTGGCTACGATCTGTACAACCGTCGCATCTCCAAAAGCGTGAGTGGGAACTCTCCGCGCTCGTACAAGTGGTCTGGTTGGCGCAGCCACGGCGGCACGGGCAGCGGTGTGTTTGCCAAGACCACGGGCGTAGACAACCACGCGAGTTTAGGCGGCAACGCGACCATCACCGACCACCTCGGAAGTGTGGTCACGCTTCTCAACAATGCGGGCGCACCCGCTCAGCAGAACAGCTTCGACCCGTTCGGCCAGACAATCTCGTCCACGAACAGCAACGGTTTTGGCGGTCAGAACTACGGCTTCACCGGCTTGGAGCACGACGAAAGCGGACTGGTCTACGCAAGAAACCGCTACTACTCGCCGGGACTGGGACGCTTCATCAGCGAAGACCCCATTGGCTTTGGCGGCGGTTCCAACTTCTACGCCTACTGCGGCAACGACCCTATCAACTTCACCGATCCGCTAGGACTATCCCGAGTTAATATTCCTGGATTCGGTGAGTTCGAATTTGATACTGAGACAGTGGGCAATGGGCTTGCTACAGGAACTCATGGTCTTGCGAGCGGCATGACGCTTGGACTCTATGACGGTGGTTCCTATCGCTGTGAGCTTGGTTTCAACGAGGCGTTTGTTGGAGGGGCTGTTGCTACGGGAGCCATGGGGGGCATGGCTGCAACTGCTGAGGGTGCTGCATTTGCTTACTCTGCCTACTCGGCAGGTGCTCGTATGGGTGCTGGGCTTGGTGCGCGATTTGGTGCCTCAGCGGCAGGTAGGGCGCTAGGGGCTGCTGGGGCGGCATTAGGCTTAAGGCGTGGTGGCTGCTTCGTTGCAGGCACTGCGGTAACGCTTGGCAACGGTGAGCATGTCGCTATCGAAACCGTTAAGAAAGGTGACACACTCCAGGCGCGGGACGCTGATACTGGCAAATTGGAAGCGCGAGTGGTGAATCGCACCTCTAAGGTGACGAGCTATGAGCTGGTGACAATCGAGATTGCGGATGCGGCAAGTGGCAAAGTCGTGGACACGATCACCGGTACACCCAACCACCCGTTTTATGTTCCTAGCAAGGGCTGGGTTCCGCTAGGTCAGCTTGGCATCGGGACAAGCCTGGTGACTCGCGCGGGGCCATCAGGTGGCTTTTTGGTGGTAAAATCGAATCGGAGGGAATCTCGTCCTGAAGGGGTTTCGGTCTATAACTTTGAGGTGGATGGGTTCCACACCTACTTCGTTGGAACTACAAATGGTGGAATTTGGGTTCATAACGGGCCGCCGTGTCCAAAATTGAGTGATCCGCTGCCAAATAACCTTGGCAGTAAAAGGTTGGAACCGATACGAAATGCCTATGAAGATATTAAACTAGGTCGTGGTACGCCAAGGACTAATCCTAATGGAAGTCAGAAAACATTTGGAGCAGGTGAACTGAGGCGCAACGGTCGGGGACGTAACGTTTGGGAAGGGTCTAAAGAGTGGGATGTCCCAGGAACTGACCATCGGATTCTCGAACGACAAGATGGTCGCTTAGGATATGTTATCGAACATGATTATGCAAATCCACGCCTGTTTCCATCTCCTTGGTATCCAGATGGAGGCTGAAAATGCAAAATATAAAGATGAAACTCGTATCATTTAAGATTCCATGTCGAGAGGATTTCCCTGATGAGTATAGAAATGGTTCTGTTGAAGTTGGTGTGGTGCCCAAAATATTAGATAATGACGAGGATGTTAAGAGGCTGCGAGAGTGGGTAATTGAAAATATATTACTTGGGTTTATCGAAAAAGATTATGATGAGGCACATTTAATAAAAGAAGAGATTTTTATCAGAGTCTTAAATCAAGATGGTTGTGTTCTCCTTGATACATTTATTCATGGAAATAACTCAATATATCGTCCTTGAAATTCTGTTTTTCTTGTGGCAAGGAATAGCTTTTTTCTTGTCTTGGCTTCTAGCAGTCACTCTGCTAGTGATTTGAGGATTGACTACAACTACAACATGTCAGGCAACTAGAAGTGGTCTGGTTGGCGCAGCCACGGCGGCACGGGCAGCGGCGTGTTTGCGAAGACCACGGGCGTAGATAACCACGCGAGTTTAGGCGGCAACGCAACCATCACGGATCACCTCGGCAGCGTCGTCACGCTTCTTAACAACGCCGGTCAAGTGGCACAATCCAATAGCTTCGACCCGTGCTGTGTTTGCCGCCTGCCTCGACGGAAGCCTCGACTTTGAGGAAGCCGCCGCGTTGCTGAACACCATTCAGAGTGGCTCTTACAGGCAGTATATCCGTGGCGCAACGGGGCTGATCGGCAGTGCGGGTGCGAGCATAAATGGCTACCTGCACGATGCTTTGGGCAATACAGCCAGTGTCACTCAGGATACCGGCAGTGGTAGCTCCCAACAGGTCTGGGAAGCTTCCTCTGGCAGTGACAGCCTTGGTAATCCTATGGATCCTGCGTCGTCTGGTGGTGGTGCCAATGCGCCTCCCTACGGCCTCTCTCCGTTTCCGGGCCAGCGCGATTACAAAGATCCTGTCACGGGGTCGATCTCCGATGCAGATGATGGTCTGAGCGGTGTGTCTGATCCGTCAGTTGGGGGGGATATTGAGGATGATTTCGAGGGAGAGAATCCCTACGGTGGTTTACTTCGTGCGATTAACACGGGAGCGGGTGCTGCCAAAGAAGCGCTTGAACTCGCGGCAGACCTTCATCCCTTTAGTGCGGCTTCTGAACTTGCGACAGGAAAAGATTCCCGTGGCAAACAAGTCAGCCCAATGGGTCAGGCGCTCAATGGCCTCAGCATGGTGCCGGGTGAGGCGATGCTTGGTGCGGTTGGCAAAGCGATTGGGACAGGGTTTGGAAAACTAGGGAAATTCTTCCGTAGTCTTGCCAAGACAGGCTGTTTTGTGGAAGGTACGCCCGTTGTCTGGATCGCCCGCGACGAGTGCCCGATTCTACTTGACCCGACAACCTATCCCGCAGATAAAGACATCTCGACTCTGGTTCATGCCTTTGAGAACGGCAAGACGATATGGGTTGCAGCGCGTAACGAGCAGAGCGGCAAGGTCGAGTGGAAGCGTGTGACGAACGCCTGGGAGCGTGCGGTTTCTGCGGTAGTTACGGTAGAATTTGGTCTGGAGGGGGATCAGAGCGGGGCGGTTGTGGAGAGCCT